>NZ_LGZA01000013.1:0-54728 GCF_001308005.1 Neisseria sp. 74A18 | reverse complement strand
GCAGCAGAACGTGCGGTTACTTCCAATACAAAATATTCAAGCAGTTTTCTTTGCAGACTCTTCTTTAACTTACAGTGGGTTATCTTCATTTTGGCAGCCTATCATGACTGCTAATCTACGTCAGCCCCTAAAAATAAGTTGATCGGCTTATTCAATCTGTTCAAAGTGTGCTGGCGGGGTGGTTTTTTGGCACAAAAAAACGCAAATGCCCGAGGAAAATGCGCGTTAAGCAGCAGGCCGTCTGAAAACACACCCCGAACACAGTATAAATTAATTTCAGACGGCCTCACAGCATACACCCATTCCACTGAAAGCATGGCATAATTAACTGACAATAAAACAAAAAACAAAGGAAGAAATCATCATGGAACGGTTCGACTTCAGCTACGCCCCATTCAACTACCTGAGCAACCCCGAGCGCGTTGCCCTGCAAAAATCGGTCAACATTTCGTTTTTTCACGACAACGAAACCATTATCCGCCCCGACGAACCCATCGAATTTCTGTATGTCGTTATCAAAGGCTTGGTAAAAGAAATCGGTGCCGACGGCGATGTCGTCTCCCTCTACCACCCCCGCGACACCTTTGAAGCCCGCGGCCTGATCGAAGGCATCAGCCACCACCAGTTCGTAGTGGAAGAAGAAGTGCTGGTTTACACCATTCCCAAAGCCGTCGTCCTTGAAATCATCGATTCCAACCCGCGTTTCGGTGCCTATTGCTACACCAGCGTCGCCGATAAATTCGCCAGCCTTTCCAACACCAAAAACGAAAGCGAATTTGAAAGCCTGTTTACCGCCAAAGTCCGCGATGCCTACCGCAACAAACCCGTTTGGCTGGAAGGCAGCGACACCATTTTCCACGCCGCCGGCGTATTGAAAGAACGCAAAACCAAATCCGCATTGGTACGCCACGAAGGTAAAATCGGCGTGTTCACCGAATCCGCCTTCCGCGACATCGTCATCGCCGGAGCACCGTCAGACGAAGCCGTACACAAATGGACAGCCTTCAATCTGATTTCCGCCGACATCGACGATTTCGTGTTCAACGCCTTGCTGCGCATGATGCGCTACCAAATCCAGCGCGTTGTAGTAGAAGAAAACGGCATCCCCATCGGCACGCTCGAACAAATCGACGTATTGGCCTATCTCTCCAACCACAGCCATTTGGTCGCACAGCGTTTGGAGCGCGCCAAAACCATAGACGAACTGGTAGACATCTCCGGCCAGATGACCGATTCGATCCGCCTGCTGCGCAACAACGGCGTGCGCGCGCCGCAACTGGCCGAGTTAATGCAGGTGCTCAACAGCAGCCTGTTTGAAAAAGCGTGGCGCATTCTCGCACCGGCCGAACTCTACGACAAATCCTGCCTGATCGTGATGGGTTCCGAAGGGCGCGGCGAACAAATTCTCAAAACCGACCAAGACAATGCCCTGATTCTGCACGAAAGCGTCGATCCCGATCTCGCCGCCGAAATAGCCGCCCAATTTTCACAAACGCTTACCCGTCTCGGCTATCCGCCCTGCCCCGGCAATATCATGGTCAACAACCCCCAATGGCGCAAACCGTTGCCCGAATTCAAAAAAATGGTCAGCAGCTGGTGCCACAATGCCAGCGGCGAAAACATGATGAACCTCGCCATTTTTATCGATGCCAAAGCCGTAGCCGGCGACACCTCCATGCTGGCCGAAGTCAAAGAACATCTGCAAAAAGTGATGGTTAACGACGTCGGCATGCTGATGGCCTTTGCACGCGCCGTCGATCAATTTGAAAGCCAAAGCAAAGGCTTTTTCTCCCAACTGCTCAACCGCGGCCAAGCCGAAAAAATGGACATCAAAAAAATGGGGCAGTTTCCCGTTGTTCACGGCATCCGTGCCCTCAGCCTCGAAGCCCGCATCGAAGAAACCAATACGTTCGAGCGCATTCACCATCTCGTCCAACTGAACGTTATCGACGAAGCATTAGGCAAAGACGTTGCCGAAGCCCTCAGCTACATCATGGACTTACGACTGAGCGCCAACCTCGCCATCCTGCACAACGGCGGCTCCGGCACCCCCAACCAACTCGATTTCGGCAACCTGTCCACACTCGAACGCGACCTGCTCAAAGATGCGCTGCAAGTCGTTAAGCGGTTTAAAAACGTGATCCGCCACCACTTCCACATCACTTCGTAATCAGGGGTGCCGTCTATGTTTAAAAAATTCTTGCAGGGCAGAGAGCGCAAAAAACTCACCGACCCGCATTACAACTTTCTTTTCGACGAACACCCCGACGAATGGGTAAGCTTCGACTGCGAAACCACCAGCCTCGACGTGAAAGAAGCCGAAATCCTCTCCATCGGCGCCGTTAAAATCCGCAAAAACCAAGTATTGGTGAGCGAATCGTTTTATGTGCTGGTTAAGCCCGAAAATCCGATGAAAGCCGCCAACATCAGCGTACACGGCTTAAGACCGAAAGACCTTTCAGACGGCATCCCCGTGCAAGAAGCCATCAAACAGCTGCTCGAATTCATCGGCGGCCGCGGCTTGGTAGGCTATTACTTGGAATACGACATCGCTATGGTCAACAAATTTCTCAAACCCATGATCGGCATCAAACTGCCCAACCCCCAAACCGATGTATCTTCACTCTTCCACCGCTGGCAGCAAAAAGAAAACATCCACGACGGTTACGTTGACCTGCGTATGGACACCATGCTGAAAAAACTCAAACTCACCGGCCTGCCCCGCCACGACGCGCTCAACGACTCCATCAATGTTGCATTGATGTACCTGCTGCTGAAACAAAGGCTGCGCTAAAACAGCCATCGAAACCGACTTGTGTCTCAGTATTAGAACAGCCTGTTCAAAATCTCTGAGGTGCAAGTCGGTATTGTTTGGTTAATCTATAAAGATAAAGGAAAAGAAAAAATTGAGGCCGTCTGAAAAACCGATAACCTTCAACCGCAACACATCAGCAGCCCATTGCGCCCGCTCGGTGTGGTCATCAAATTCACAACTGTTGGAGACTAAGATATGGAGGCTTGACGCTTTGGTAGCAATCAAGCTTTTCAAGCACAAAAGAAATTTTCAGACGGCCTCACAGATTTAACGCATTCAGAAACCGACCATAGCCAATACAATTTAAGCACACATTCGGCTGCACGTTTCCAACAGGCAAAAAAATAACCGCTTGAGAGCGGTTTTTTTATGGTGCCCAGGGTCGGACTCGAACCGACACACCTTTCGGCGGGGGATTTTGAGTCCCCTGCGTCTACCAATTTCGCCACCTGGGCAGGTGAGAAGAGTTGGCTATTATAGTGATAAAAAAATTCCTGTAAAGCCCCAAATATGTATTAATTGCCTTAAAATTTACAATTCATTGAAAATAAATAAAATTAAAATATCTGTTTTTTTAACCGAAGCAAACGATTCCGCCTTAAACGGGGTTACTGCCCTTATGGTCGGAATCAAAATCTGCCCCGAAGGTTTAATCAAGGCCTGATTAATTTGATGCGATTGCGTATTTTCTTCAACATCTACACAGGCAAACGCGTTAAGATAGCTTTCATTTACCCTACTTGTTTTGGAGTGAGACGACATGAATCCGATTACCCGAAATTTCGTGCTTGCTGCATGCGTGTTGGCTGCTTTGAATGCCTGTACGCCTCAGGAAAACGCTCCTGCGGCATCGCAACCTGCCCCCGAACAGGTTTCAGAGCCTGCCCGTGCCTCTGCGGGTTTTCACGGCACGGACATGGGCAAAGAAGATATCGGCGGTAATTTCACGCTTACCGACGGCGACGGAAAAGTGTTTAATCTCGACGATTTAAAAGGCAAAGCGGTTATTCTTTCTTTCGGCTACACCCACTGCCCCGACGTATGCCCTACCGAGCTTTTAACATACAGCGACACCATCAAGCAGCTGGGCGACGATGCCAAAGATGTGGCGGTGGTTTTTGCCAGCGTCGATCCCGAGCGCGACACGCCCGAATTAATCGGCAAATACGTTAAGCAGTTTAATCCCGGCTTTATCGGCGTAACCGCAACCGAAGGGCAGGACTTACCTTTGATCAAGCAGCAATACCGTGTTGTATCGGCCAAAGCGCAGCAGCAATCTGAAAAGGTTTATCTGGTTGACCACTCTGCAGGGGCTTATCTGATTGATAAAAACGGCGAAGTGGCGGTATTTGAGCCTTACGGAAGCACGGCACAACAGATTGCAGACGATATCCGCATCTTGCTAAAATCATAACCCGTCCTAAGAGGCCGTCTGAAACATTTTCAGACGGCCTGAAACCATCATTTCTTTATACATCATGCAAGAAAACCAACTGACCATCGCCCTTTCCAAAGGCCGTATTTTTGATGAAACCCTGCCGCTGCTGGCCGCCGCCGGCATCGTACCGCTCGAAGAACCGGGCAGCTCGCGCAAACTGATTATCGGCACCAACCTGCCCAATGTGCGGCTGGTGATTGTGCGTGCCAGCGACGTACCCACTTATGTGCAATACGGCGCGGCGGATTTCGGCATCGCCGGCAAAGACGTATTGATCGAGCACGGCGGCGACGGCCTGTATCAGCCGCTGGATTTGAAGATTGCCAAATGCCGCATGATGGTTGCCGTGCGCAAAGGTTTCGATTATGCCGCCGCCTCACAGCCCGGCAACCGTTTGCGTGTTGCCACCAAATACCCCGACATCGCCGCCGAACACTTCGCCGGTAAAGGCGTGCATGTGGACATCATCAAACTTTACGGCTCGATGGAACTTGCTCCGCTGGTCGGCTTGAGTGATGCGATTGTCGATTTGGTATCCACCGGCGGTACGTTGAAAGCCAACAATCTCGAAGCCGTGGAGCATATCGTGGATATTTCCAGCCGTTTGGTGGTCAACAAAGCCGCGTTGAAAGTAAAACACGCACTTATCCAGCCGATTATCAACGCATTTGCCGAAGCAGCCGGGCAATCTTAAAGAGGCCGTCTGAAAAGCCGCCGTTACACGTTTTCCTTTAAATTAGACCTACCCATGAACATCACTTCAGACAAAAAACTGGCCGTCTTAATCGATGCCGACAACGCCCCCGCCGACATCATCGACCGCCTGCTGGCCGAAATCGCCAAATACGGCATTGCCAGCGTTAAACGGATTTACGGCGACTGGAGCCACGGCCTTTCCAAATGGAAAGCCGCCCTGCTGCCGCATGCCATTATCCCCGTGCAGCAGTTTGCCTACACCAAAGGCAAAAACGCTACCGACATGGCATTGGTGATCGACGCGATGGACTTGCTTTACAGCGGCAATTTCGACGGCTTCTGCATCGTTTCCAGCGACAGCGACTTCACCCGCCTCGCCAGCCGTCTGCGCGAAAGCGGCCTTACCGTTTACGGCTTCGGCGAAAAGAAAACCCCCGAAGCCTTCCGCAAAGCCTGCGACAAATTCATCTACACCGAAATCTTCCGCCCCGAAAAACGCACACCGGAAAAAAACAAAAACAGCGGCAAAACCAAAACGCAGAACGAACCTGCCGAAAATACCGGCCAGCAAGCCGACCTTTCCAAACTGCTCACCCGCGCCGTCAAAGAAAATGCCGACGATCTCGGCTGGGCCAATCTCGGCCCCATCGGCAGCTACATCAACAAAACCAACCCCGATTTCGACCCGCGCCTCTACGGTTTCGGCAAACTTTCCGACCTGATCAAATCGCTCGATTTGTTCGAATACCGTACCGACAACAACCAAATCCAAGTGCGCAGATATCCGAATCCGGCCGAAAAAAACAACAGGCCGTCTGAAAATAAAGACAGCAAAGAAAAACAAGTTGCCGAAGCCGCTGCACCGCAAGCATCTGCCGCCGAAACCGACAGCGGCAAACCCGCCAACAAACGCGGCAAAAAACGCCAGCAGCAAGAGCGCAAACAGCCGGAAGCGGAAACAGCCGCTATCGTACCGCCCGCACCAACGGCAGAAGCCGCCGAAACCGCCAAGCCCGAGCAGCAAGACGCACCCAAGCCCAAAAACGGCAAAGCCAAATTTACCAAGCTCATTCCTTTGGTGCAGCAAGCCGTTGACAACACCGCCGATCCGCAAGGCTGGGCACGCCTGAGCGACGTGTTGAAACAGCTTGCTCCCACCGTCAACCCGCACGATTACGGCTTCGACACCGATCGTGCTCTGATTCACGCCGTTTACAGCGACTGGCTGGAAATCAAAAAAGCCGGCCGCGGCGAACGCGTGCGCGTGAACAAGCGGTTTGTGAGCAAGGATTGAATATTCAATAAAAATCATTCCTGCTTTCGGGGTTGAAACCACAGGAATGATTTTGAAATATTGGCAAATATAAATATTGTTTGAGCCTTCAGCTTAAGAAAACCATTGTTTTAGTGTTTCTTTAGCTTTATCCGTATGCTCTTGTTTAATATGGGCAGCAACTGTGGCTAAAGCAGCAGTTAGTGCTCCTATATCATCCCCATACCCAACTAGAGGAGTAACATCAGGAATTGCATCAATGGGTAGAATAAAATAACCAAGAGCCGAATATATTGTTGCTTTAGCCAAAGCGGGGGTGTCTGCATCTTGTGCAGCATAGTACATTTTAAGAGCAGGTTCCAAAACACTATCACCTGCTACTTTTGCATATTTTTTAATTTTTTCCCAAAAGCTGCTATCAGAATAAGTATCCTCAAATTTATTGTCTGACATATTTTTATTTCCTTTAATTTCAAGTATATTAGATTTAAAGCCAATTACTAATTTTTTCTAAAATGCCCACATGGACTCGGGTAATTATAAATTTCTTGAGTAGATTAACCAGCAACGAAAAGTTGTACTCATTAACTGAAAAGTGCGATTTATGAAAGTACATGAAAAAATCCGAACCATGCGTGAATCACGCCAATTCACGCAAGAAGATATGGCAAACTGGCTGAATTTATCAGTCAATGGTTATGCAAAAATCGAACGTGGAGAAACACGTTTAAGTGTTCCTCGCTTAGAACAAATTGCTGAAATTTTTGAAACCGACGTGGTCGAATTAATCCAACCTGAAACGGGCAATTGGAGCTACCACATGGGCGATAACAATCGGGATATTTCTTTCTATGTAACATCTGCACATGACTTAGCTGCTGAGGTAGAAAAATTAAGGCTTACCCTTCGTCATAAAGATGAACTATTGGCCAAACAGAACGAAGAATTGCAAACATTAAAAGAAGTAATTACATTACTAAAACAAAATCTAAAGTAAATATTTTTTAGGCAGCTAAAACATGAAACATCTCTCCACCCAATCCCCCGATTTCCAAGCCGAGCTGAAAGCGTTGCTGGCTTTTGAAACCGCGCAAGACCCGAAAATCGATCAAATTGTTGCCGACATCTGTGCCGACGTACAAAAGCGCGGCGATGCGGCGCTAATCGAATATACCAACCGTTTCGACGGTATGAATGCACAAACTATGGCCGATTTAATGTTGAGCCAAGCCGACTTGCAGGCTGCTTTCGAACGCATTGCTCCTGAAGTTCAGACGGCCTTGAAAACCGCCGCCACCCGCGTGGAAAGCTACCACAAACACCAGAAAATGGAATCTTGGAGCTACACCGACGAAAACGGCACCTTGCTCGGCCAACAGATTACCCCGCTCGACCGCGTGGGTATTTATGTGCCCGGCGGCAAAGCGGCTTATCCCAGCTCGGTGATTATGAACGCCATGCCCGCGCATGTGGCCGGCGTGCCCGAAATCATCATGGTGGTGCCCACGCCCCAAGGCGAGCGCAACGATATTGTGTTGGCGGCGGCATTTGTGGCCGGCGTAACCAAAGTGTTTACTGTCGGCGGCGCGCAGGCGGTGGCGGCGCTGGCTTACGGCACCGAAACCGTGCCGCAGGTCGATAAAATCACCGGCCCCGGCAATGCGTTTGTGGCCGCCGCCAAACGCCGCGTATTCGGCGTGGTGGGCATCGATATGGTAGCGGGGCCGTCTGAAATTCTGGTGATTGCCGACGGCACCACGCCCGCCGATTGGGTGGCGATGGATTTGTTCAGCCAAGCCGAACACGACGAAATCGCCCAAGCCATTCTGATTGCCACCTCGCAGCAATATCTGGACGAAGTTCAGACGGCCATGAACAAGCTGATAGAAGACATGCCGCGCCGCGCGATTATCGAAGCTTCGCTGGGCAACCGCGGCGCGATGATTCTGGCCAAAGATTTGGACGAAGCCTGCGAAGTCGCCAACTATATTGCGCCGGAGCACTTGGAATTGTCGGTGGAAAACCCGCAGGAATGGGCGCAAAAAATCCGCCACGCCGGTGCGATTTTCATGGGCAAATACACCAGCGAGAGTTTGGGCGACTATTGCGCCGGCCCCAACCATGTACTGCCCACCAGCCGCACGGCGCGTTTCTCTTCGCCGCTGGGCACTTACGATTTCCAAAAACGCAGCAGCCTGATTCAGGTTTCCGAACGGGGGGCGCAGTATCTCGGCGAAACCGCCAGCGTATTGGCTCACGGCGAGCGGCTGACGGCACACGCAAGAGCGGCGGAATTGCGTTTGAAAAAGCGTTGATTTGATATAGGTTGATACTATTAAAAGAGGCCGTCTGAAAATTTCAGACGGCCTCATATTTGAATCATTATGGAAATTGTATTTGAGCTGCTCGCCGAGCTGGTTTTGGAGATTGCGGCCGAAATTCTGGTCGAACTGGGTATTCATTCCGCCGAACATAAGCGAAAACCGCGCCCGTGGCTGACACTGATCGGCTACGGCATCATTGGCGCGCTTATCGGCGGCGTCAGTCTGCTGATTTTCCCCGAACATTTCATCCGAAGCGAAGGCCTGCAAATCCTCAACTTGGTGCTGACACCGATACTGGCAGGTGGCATGATATGCCTGCTTGACCGCCAACGCGGACGGCACACATCTTCTTCGTGGCATTTCCGCTTTCTGTGCGGGTTTATCTTTGCGTTCAGCATGGCGCTGGTGCGGATGTGGGCACAAACACCGGTTTAGGCCGTGTAATCCCCTTCTTCACCCACGGCCACATAGCGGCAAACCAAACACCGCAAGCTGATTTCAATCCGGTTTTCAGGCCATCTGAATGCTGATGCCTACCCTGCCCTCGTTAAAACTTGTTCCGCCGTCAAAGCCTTGCGCTATCCGCCCGATAATATCCGCCGCGCTGCCTTCACAAGCCAGCGGCGCATTCTGCCCTGCCCATAAAGACGAAAACTCATCCGAACCTTGCGCTTCCGCCGCCGCTTTTAACGGCGCTGAGGCAGATTGCGCAAGCGGGAAAGGCGGTGCGGCATCGCTGATAGGGCCTGCTTCGCGGATAAAGCGGTTCACGATACCGCGGGCAAAACCGCCGCTAAAGAGATTGGTTAACACGGTATCGGCCGCCCGTTCGCTTTGCAGGGCTTTGCGGTGAAGTGCCGAGGTGTCGGCCTCTTCCGCCAACATCAAAGCCGTGCCGATTTGGATACCGGCTGCGCCCAAAGCACGCGCCGCACGCGCGGTAGCGGCGTTGCTGATGCCGCCGGCTGCCATCACCGGCACATTCACAGCCGCACAAATTTGCGGCAGCAGGCTGAATAAGCCTTGCTGGCGGTTCAAATCGCGGCTGAGAAACATGCCCCGATGCCCGCCGGCTTCCAAGCCTTGCGCGATGATGATGTCCGCCCCGTGCGCTTCCAACCAACGGGCTTCTTCAACGGTGGTGGCGCTCGACATCACTACGGCGCCGCTGCTTTTTACTTTGTCCAACAAGGCTTGCTCCGGCAAGCCGAAATGGAAGCTGACCACAGGCGGGCGGTATTGCATCACAATTTCTGCTTGCTCTTCGCCAAACGGCTGCCTGCCTCCGCCTTGCTGCACATCTTGTTCCGTTAAACCGAATTCACGATAAAACGGCGCAAGCGCGGCCAGCCATTTTGCCTGTTGCGCCGCATCTGCCTCGGGCTGGCGGTGGGCGAAAAAGTTGACGTTGAACGGCTGGTCGGTGTGCCGGCGTATGGTTTCGATTTCGGCGCACAGTTTTTCAGACGGCAACATAGCAGCAGGCAGCGAACCCAAAGCGCCCGCTTGGCAGGCGGCAATCGTCAGCTTGCTGCTTTGAACCCCCGCCATCGGCGCTTGGACAACCGGCAGGCGTGTACGAATAAGGCTGAGAAGGTCGGAAATGCGGCTCATGGTTTCTCCTTTGTTGTGATTGGCTGTTGAGACCGTCTGAAAATGTTTGGCGGTTGTTTAATACCGCGCAGTTTGAAACGGATGTTTTTACAGGCCATAAACTTGCTTCATCGTCCACACGGTAAAAAAACAGGCTGCCGTTCAACGGACAGCCTGTGCAGCAAGATTATTTATTGGCATTTTCCAAAGCCAGTTTTTCCTGACGATACGCTTCGGCGGCTTCGCGTTCGCGCTTCGTGGTTTGCCGCATCATGTAATAATTGATGGCAATCACCAAAGTGCCGACAATGGAAATCATAATGGTTGCCAACACGTTCATCTGCGGGTCCAAACCGAGTTTGATTTTAGAGAAAATCACTTGCGGCAAGGTTGAAGAACCGGGGCCGGACAAGAACGAGGTAATCACCAAATCATCCAGCGACAGCGTGATGCCCAGCAAAAAGCCCGAAGCAATCGCAGGCGCAATCAGCGGCAGGGTAATCACGAAAAAGATTTTCAGCGGGCGCGCACCCAAATCCATGGCCGCCTCTTCCAGCGACTGATCCAACTCAACCAAGCGCGAGCGGATAATCACGGTGATATAAGCCATACACAATGTGGTGTGCCCCAAGAAAATGGTGAAGAAGCCGCGGTCGAAATACAGCCAGTTCAACAGTTCGCTGCTTTGCAGGAACATTTGCACTTGGATAATCAGCAACAGCATCGACAAACCGGTAATCACATCGGGCATCACCATCGGCGCGGACACCATACCGGCAAACAGCGTGCTGCCGCGAAAACGCTTGATACGCGCCAGCGCATAGCCTGCCAAAGTGCCGAGCACTACCGCCGCAAGCGACGATACGGCGGCAATACGCAGCGACAGCCATGCCGCTTCCAAAATCGTGCTGTTACCCGCCAGCGCGCTGTACCATTTGGTTGAGAAACCGCCCCAAACCGTAACCAGCTTGGATTCGTTGAACGAATAAATCACCAAGATAACGAGCGGTATATAAAGGAACGCCAGCCCCAACGCCAACATCAGCTTGAGAAACCAAGACAATTTGTATTTAGACATTATTTGGCTCCTTCTTCGATTTCACGGTTTTCATAGCGGTGGAACAACACAATCGGAATCACCAGCAATATCACCATTACCACGGCAACGGCGGAAGCCAGCGGCCAGTTGTTCTGATCGAAGAACGCCTGCCACAATACTTTACCGATCATCAGATTTTCGGAGCCGCCCACCAATTCTGGAATCACATACTCGCCCACCGCGGGCACAAACACCAGCATGGAGCCGGCCACGATGCCGGTTTTCGACAAAGGCAGGGTAATCGAGAAAAACGATTTCACCGGCCCCGCACCCAAATCGGAAGCCGCTTCCAGCAGTCTGCCGTCCAGTTTCACCAGCTGGGTGTAAAGCGGCAGAATCATAAACGGCAGATAGGCGTAAACCATCACCAAATTCAGCGAAAACGCGTTGTAAAACAGATTCAACGGCTCACTGATAATATTGTGTTTCAACAGGAAGTTGTTGATGATGCCGTTGTGGCCGAGCAAGCCCATCCACGCATATACGCGCAGCAGAAACGATGTCCAGAAAGGCAGCATAATCGCCAACAGCAAACCGTTGCGGTATGCCGGATTCGCGCGCGAAATGGCGTAGGCAATCGGATAGCCCAGCAGCAGACAGATTAAGGTGGTGGTAAGCGCCGTTTTAATCGACAGCCAATAAGTCAGCAGATAGATATTGTTGCCGTTGCCGTCTGAAAACGGGTTCAGCATCTGCCCCAAACTGCTCCAAAAGTTTTGGAAAATATCGGCATAGTTTTGATAGTTCAACGCGATATTCAGACGGCCGAAATCGGGGTCGGTGGTAATCAGCGGCGAATAAGGCGGAATCGCCAGCTCTTGTTCGGCAAAACTGATTTTCAACACAATCGCAAACGGAATCAGAAACAGCACCAGCAGCCAAAGATAAGGCACGGCAATAACTGCACGCTGCCCGGGGCGGCGCAACAGCTTGCGTTTCAGGGTTTTCAATTTCATGTCGGGTAATCCTTACGGCTTAGCTGAACAACGGCGTAGGCTGGTTTTCCGGCCAGCTTACATACACGGTTTCTTCCCAAGTGGGCGGTGCGATATTGCGCACATGCCAGTAAGGTGCGGGAACTTGGCTCTTAATCACGCGGCCGTTGGCCAGCTGAACGTGATAAATGGCAAAGCTGCCCAAATAAGCAATTTCTTTCACCACGCCTTTTTCCCAGTTGTATTCGCCCAAGTGTTCCGGTTTTTCTTTGTATAAATCGATGTCTTCGGGTCGGATGCTGATCCATAAGTCTTGTTCGGAGCGGCCGCC
Organism: Neisseria sp. 74A18; assembly: GCF_001308005.1. Taxonomy (NCBI): domain Bacteria; kingdom Pseudomonadati; phylum Pseudomonadota; class Betaproteobacteria; order Neisseriales; family Neisseriaceae; genus Neisseria; species Neisseria sp. 74A18. The sequence continues at coordinate 42,224 of NZ_LGZA01000013.1, read as the reverse complement.
CAAACCGTGATCGATACGGATTTTGTTTTCCAATTCGGGCAGTTGGATGATGGCGTAATCGGCGTGATCTTCCAACACAGTACCGTCGAAAATATTGGTTTCGCCGATAAATTCTGCGGTAAAGCGGCTGTTGGGGAAGTCATATACATCGCTGGGGGTGCCGACTTGCTGCAATTTGCCTTCCGACATAATCGCCACGCGGGTAGCCATGGTCATGGCTTCTTCTTGGTCGTGCGTTACCATGATGCAGGTTACGCCCACCTGCTCCAGCGTGTTCACCAATTCGAGTTGGGTTTGCTGACGCAGTTTTTTGTCGAGCGCGCCCAAAGGTTCGTCGAGCAAGAGGATTTTCGGGCGTTTGGCCAAGCTGCGTGCCAAAGCCACGCGCTGCTGCTGGCCGCCTGAAAGCTGGTGCGGCTTGCGTTTGGCGAATTTGGTCATCTGCACCAAACGCAGCATTTCCTCCACTCGGGCGGCGATTTCGTCTTTGGGCATTTTGTCTTGTTTGAGGCCGAAAGCGATGTTTTGCTCCACCGTCATGTGCGGGAACAGCGCATAGCTTTGGAACATCATGTTGATGGGGCGGTCGTAGGGAGCGAGTCGGGTAATGTCTTGCCCGTCGAGAATGATTTTGCCTTGATTGGGGGTTTCCATGCCCGCCAACATGCGCAACAGCGTGGATTTACCGCTGCCCGAACTGCCCAAAAGGGCAAAAATTTCATGTTTTTCAATATCTAAGTCGATATGATCGACAGCGTAATTGTCACCAAACTTTTTTACCAAGCCTTGTATTTGCAGATAGGGTTGGATGGCAGACGCAGGGGTTGCGTTCATAATGGCAATACTCCAAATTCATAACGAGTACCGGCAAAACGGATTTTCGCGGGGTGATAAAAAGCTGTTTGATTGCTGGTTTAAAGAGCGCACGGGCAGCATGAAAAATTTCTAAGGGCTGTGAGAAACCGGCGAAGGTTACTGACAGCCCCGTTTTGTGAACCTGTAATTATATTAGCCTATCCCTTTGCGGGGCAATACAAAATTAAACTTTGCGGCGGTTTATGTAAATCGTGCCGAGTTTGTGTACGGCAAGGGCAACACATCCGCCATGCCATGACAAAAAAATAAATTGCCGCCGCGCTGTAACGAGGCCGTCTGAAAATGGTGTTTCAGACGGCCTCGATGTTTATATGTTGTTTATGGGCAGATGAGTCGCCAATTGAATAGCGTTACAGCGTGCCTGCCGGAAACTTTTTTATTCAAACGGTTCTGCATCCGCATCTTCTGCCGCATCAGCGTTGCCGTCCATAACCGCTTTGATTTCCTGAAACAGCGCACGGAAGTTTTTCGGCGGCTTGTTCAATTCCTGCTCTTTACGGGTATTGCGGATCAACGTGCGCAGCTTGCCCGCGTCGGCATGCGGATAGTCGGCAATAAACGCCGTGAGCGCGTCGTCGCCCGCTATCAAACGGTCGCGCGCCTGCTCGACACGCTGCAAGAACGCATTATGCGCCGCATTTTCGCCGCGCAGTTTGGCCAGATAACGCTCAATCGGTTCGGGATCGGTGTCGCGCATCAAACGGCCGATGTATTGCGCCTGCCGTTTCAACGCGCCGTTGGACGTGATTTTTTTATACGTTACCACTGCTTCGTATAAATCTTCCGACAAGCCGATTTTTTTCAGCGTATCGGCAGAAAGCTTGGTCAGCTGCATACCGAGGTCTTGCAGGCTGTCCATCTGTTTTTTCATTTGGGTTTTGCTTACCCATTCCTGTTCATTGTTGCTCATAGCACTATCCGTATTCGGTAACCGCCGCATTCTAACACAGCCGCCCCACCCTATCTTTCCCATAGCCACAATTTTGCCGCGGCCGTCTGAAAACAGTTAAAATGACACCGATTTTTTCATCGGATTACCCATGTTCAACCACACCAAAAACGAACTGCTCGACCTTTGCGGGCAGGTGCTTTCCCTCGCCCGCGAATACGGAGCCACAGCCGCCGAAGCCGACTTGAGCGAATCGCTCGGTCAAAGCGTAAGCGTGCGCTTGGGCGAAATCGAACAAATCGAATACCAGCAAGACAAATCCCTCGATATCACCGTCTATGTCGGCCGCCGCAAAGGCCGCGCCAGCACCGCCGACTTTTCCCGACAAGCCTTGCGCGACACCGTGCAGGCCGCCGTCGATATTGCCAAATACACCGCCGAAGACGATTGCGCAGGCTTGGCCGATGCCGATTTAATGGCGCGTGAAATCGGCGATTTAGACAAATACCACGAATGGGATTTATCCGCCGAAGCCGCCGTCGCCCTTGCCAAGCAATGCGAACAAGCCGCGATGGATACCGACGCGCGCATCTCCAACTCCGACGGCGCAGGCGTACAAACCGGGCATTACCAATATGTTTACGGCAATTCGCACGGCTTTGCCGCCCACCAGCAAGGCACGCGCCACAGCATTTCGTGCAGCGTGGTCGCCGCCGATTCAGACGGCATGCAGCGCGATTATTGGTACGACACCTCATGCCGTCATCTCGATTTGGAATCACCCGAAAGCATCGGCCGCACCGCCGCCGAACGCACCGTGCGTCGCTTGAGCGGACGCAGCATCCCTACCGGCAGCTATCCCGTGTTGTTTGACGCCACCGTTTCAGGCGGCCTGATCGGGCATCTCGTCGGTGCATTAAGCGGCGGCGCTTTGTACCGCCAAAGCAGTTTTCTGATCGACAGCCTCGGCAAACCGCTGTTGCCCGAATTTCTCAGCCTGCGTGAAGAGCCGCACATTCCCCAATCGTTCGGCAGCACCTATTTCGATGCCGAAGGCGTGGCAACCCGTCCGCGTTTTGTGATTGAAAACGGCATCATACAAGGCTACTTCTTAAGCAGTTACAGCGCGCGCAAACTCGGTATGCAAACCACCGCCAACGCCGGCGGCGCGCACAACCTTTATCTGAACCACACCCATGCGGCGCAATCTGATTTGCTGAAAGAAATGGGCACCGGCCTGCTGGTAACGGAATTGATGGGGCAAGGCGTGAATATGCTCACGGGCGATTATTCGCGCGGCGCAGCGGGCTTTTGGGTAGAAAACGGCGTCATTGCCTATCCCGTAGAAGAAATTACCATTGCCGGGCGTTTGCAGGATATGTATATAAATATAGTGGGCGTGGCCGACGATGCGCTGAAACGTTCCACCAATAAAATCGGCTCAGTACTTATTCAGGAAATGACCGTGGCGGGAAGCTGATTGCTACAATATCTTCCATATTGAAAACAGGCCGTCTGAACCCCTTTCAGACGGCCTGTTTGATTATTGACAAACAGCTTTGTCGATGCTGTTACTAAAAATGAATAAATAACGGATTAATTACAGAATTTCGCCACATCGGCATCGTAGCGTTTCACAAATTCTTCGCGGTTGGCAATCCGCGCCGTTTCGGCAAACTGGCGGTTCATGCGTGCAATTTTACAGTTGCCTTCTTTTTGCAGGCGGTTTTCTTCCTCAACCTTTTTATTGCGTTCTTCGATTTTTTTGTTTTCTTCGGCAATCGCGTCGCTCAATTCCTTTTGCTTGTCGGCAAGCGTGCCTTCACCTTCTGCTGCTTTCGGTGCGGCCGGCCGGATAACGGTATGGGTGCGGATATTTACGGTGCCGGATTGCGAAGCTTTCAGATTTTGCGGCACATCCGAATAGCTGTTTCCACCGCTTTTGTTTTTCCATGTGTACACTTCGGCAGTAGCCAGGCTGCCGGAAAACAGCATTCCGGAAATCAAAACTAATGGGGCAAAACGGGTAATGTGCATAGTCTTTTTTCTTTCAGTTATGTTTCAGACGGCCTTCATTGTACTGTTAAATTAAGTAAGTGTCATGATACAAAGCGCTTTTCCTGCACCGCAAAGGTTACTTTTGGTATCGTTACAACGAAACGCACCACCCAAGCGGGCACAACTTATGTCAGTTCGTTAAATTTAACGGCTTGAATCTGCCGAAAACGGGTATCAAGCGCAGGCCAAATTTGATACAATGCCGTGCATCTTGCACAAACTGAAAGCCCGAGCATCATGCGTATCGTAGAGAAAGCCTATACTTTTGACGATGTTTTACTGGTTCCCGCACATTCCCAAGTGCTGCCGCGAGACGTCAAACTCCAAACCCCCCTCACCCGCAACATCACCATCAATCTTCCCCTTCTTTCTGCCGCAATGGATACGGTTACCGAAGCCAAGCTGGCCATTTCTATGGCTCAGGAAGGCGGCATCGGCATTATCCATAAAAACATGACGGTAGAACGCCAAGCCGCTGCCGTGGCCAAAGTTAAGCGCCACGAAAGCGGCATTGTTAAAGACCCGGTAACCATTCCGCCCGAAATGCCGATTCGCGATTTGGTGGAAATGCTGTCGCGCCGCAAGCGCAAAATGTCGGGCCTGCCGGTGGTGGAAAACGGTAAAGTGGTCGGCTTGGTAACCAACCGCGACCTGCGTTTTGAAAAACGTCTCGACCAACCGGTTTCGGCCATCATGACCCCGCGCGAGCGTTTGGTTACCGTGCCGGAAGGCACCAGCATCGAAGATGCGCGCGATGTGATGCACGACCATAAAGTCGAGCGCGTATTGGTTGTGAACGAAGCGTGGGAGCTGAAGGGTCTGATTACGGTTAAAGACATTCTGAAAACCACCGAATTTCCGAACGCCAACAAAGATTCAGACGGCCGCCTGCGTGTAGGCGCGGCGGTTGGCGTCGGCGCAGATACCGACGAGCGCGTAAAAGCATTGGTTGCGGCGGGCGTGGACGTATTGGTGGTGGACACTGCCCACGGCCACAGCCAAGGCGTACTCGACCGCGTGCGTTGGGTAAAACAAAACTTCCCGCAAGTACAAGTCATCGGCGGCAACATCGCCACCGCCCAAGCCGCCCGCGATTTGGTTGCGGCAGGTGCGGATGCGGTTAAAGTCGGCATCGGCCCCGGTTCTATTTGTACCACCCGCATCGTGGCCGGTGTAGGCGTACCGCAATTGACTGCGATTCACAATGTTTCCGAAGCCTTGAAAGGCACCGGCATTCCGCTGATCGCCGACGGCGGCATCCGCTTCTCCGGCGACATCGCCAAAGCGTTGGCAGCAGGCGCCAGCACCGTGATGCTCGGCGGTATGTTTGCCGGCACGGAAGAAGCACCGGGCGAAATCGAACTGTATCAAGGCCGTTCGTACAAATCTTACCGCGGCATGGGTTCTTTGGGCGCCATGAGCCAAGGCTCTTCCGACCGCTACTTCCAAGACAAGCAGGACAGCACGGATAAATATGTGCCCGAAGGCATCGAAGGCCGCGTGCCGTACAAAGGCCCGATTGTGCAGATTATCCACCAGCTGATGGGCGGCCTGCGCTCGAGCATGGGTTATTTGGGCTGCGCCAGCATTGCCGAAATGCACGAGAAAGCCGAATTTGTGGAAATCACTTCGGCCGGCATGAGCGAATCACACGTTCACGACGTGCAAATCACCAAAGAAGCACCGAACTACCACCGCTGATATGGTACACAGGCCGTCTGAAAATATGTTCGCTTTCAGACGGCCTCGGCATTTTATACAAAACGGCCTATCTAAAATTACATGCCGCTACATCAAAGCCGCTTTTAGGTTCATTGACTTCCGACAAGTTTTATATGATTTAACGGCAAAATACTCGTTTCAGACGGCCTGAAACGCTATAATCGGCAACTGTAATATTATTTCACAGCAGCCCTTGTTCCGGCCGAGACCCTTCAAAGCCCACAGATGCGTATTCACTTGAAGGCTTAACAGCACAGCGGGTGTAGACGTATCATATTAGATAGGCTTAGATAGGCAAACAAGCGGGCAGCACACAACGCAGAAATGCGCCGCAGACGAGCGTTTTACAAAGGTCTCAGGCCGTCTGAAACCACCCTATTTCATTTTAATTGTTCAAAATCAGGAGATTTCCATGAGCACAATCGTTGATATTTTTGCCCGCGAAATTCTGGATTCCCGCGGTAATCCCACCGTTGAGTGCGACGTACTGCTGGAGTCGGGCGTAATGGGGCGTGCCGCCGTACCCTCCGGCGCATCCACCGGCCAAAAAGAAGCATTGGAACTGCGTGACGGCGACAAAACCCGTTATTTGGGCAAAGGCGTGCTGCAAGCCGTAGAACACGTCAACAACGAAATCGCTCAAGCCCTGATTGGCTTGGACGCATCCGAGCAAAGCTACATCGACCAAGTGATGATTGAACTCGACGGCACCGACAACAAAGGCCGCTTGGGTGCCAACGCCACTTTGGCCGTATCCATGGCCGTTGCCCGTGCCGCCGCCGAAGATGCCGGCCTGCCGCTCTACCGCTACTTGGGCGGTGCCGGCCCGATGGCCATGCCCGTACCGATGATGAACGTGATCAACGGCGGCGCACATGCCAACAACAGCTTGGACATTCAAGAATTTATGATCATGCCCGTAGGCGCAAAAAGCTTCCGCGAAGCCCTGCGCTGCGGTGCCGAAATTTTCCACGCCCTGAAAAAATTGTGCGACGACAAAGGCTTCCCCACCACCGTAGGTGACGAAGGCGGTTTCGCGCCCAACTTAAACAGCCACGAAGAAGCCCTGCAACTGATGCAGGAAGCCGTAAAAGCCGCCGGCTACACCCCCGGCGAAGACGTATTGTTTGCCTTAGACTGCGCTTCGAGCGAATTCTACAAAGACGGCAAATACCACCTGAGCGCAGAAGGCTTGGCCTTGAGCAGCGAAGAGTTTGCCGACTACTTGGCCAAACTGGTCGATACCTACCCCATCGTTTCCATCGAAGACGGCATGGACGAAAATGACTGGGCAGGCTGGAAACACCTGACCGAAAAACTGGGCAAAAAAGTACAATTGGTCGGCGACGACTTATTCGTTACCAACCCGAAAATTTTGGCCGACGGTATCGAACAAGGCATCGCCAACGCCCTCTTGGTAAAAGTCAACCAAATCGGCACCCTGAGCGAAACCCTCAAAGCCGTGGAGATGGCCAAACGTAACCGCTACACCAGCGTAATGAGCCACCGCTCGGGCGAAACCGAAGACAGCACCATCGCCGATTTGGCCGTTGCCACCAACTGCATGCAGATCAAAACAGGTTCGTTAAGCCGTTCCGACCGCATGGCCAAATACAACCAGCTGCTGCGTATCGAAGAAGAATTGGCCGAAGCCGCCTACTATCCCGGCAAAGCCGCCTTCTACCAACTGGGCAAATAATTAAAGGTATCTAATATATGAAGTGGGTTACCCTGGTTTTAATCGCCGCACTGACATGGTTCCAATACAGCCTTTGGCTTTCCAAAGGCGGCTGGCGCGACATGTGGCGCCTGCAAGACCAAGTTGCCGCGCAGGAAGAAAAAAATCAGGCACTGACTTTGCGTAACAATGCCCTTACGGCAGAAGTAAACGATTTGGCCGAAGGCCAAGATGCCATCGCCGAAATCGCACGGGTGGATTTAGGCTACATCCAAAACGGAGAAACCTACTACCGCTTGGTTTACCGCCGCTAAGGCATCAAACCGCAATCAGGAGGCCGTCTGAAAACTTTTCAGACGGCCTCCCTTTTATTACCCACCGTTAACCGTAAAATTTTAACCCATTGAATTATTTAAATATAAACAAATAAAAAACACGCCGTCACAGTGTAAATCACGCCGGAAAATTTGAGATTTACACCAACTGTCGGTACAATCGCACCCTGTTTTGCTTACTTAAAAAGAGAAAGATATGAGCCTGATCAGCGAAATCTTGCCTTTATCACATATTGTGCTGGATTTAGAAGTCAGCAGTAAAAAACGCATATTCGAGCAAGCCGGGCTGCTGCTTGAAAACGAAGCCGGATTAGCCCGCGCAGATGTGTTCGACTGCCTGTTTGCCCGCGAAAAACTCGGCACCACCGGCTTGGGTCAAGGCGTGGCCATTCCCCACGGCCGCCATGCTTCGGTTAAAAAAGCCGTAGGTGCATTCATCCGCACGCAAGAACCTGTGGCATTCGATGCGCCCGACGGCAAACCCGTTTCTCTGATTTTCGTGCTGTTGGTACCCGAAAACGCCACAGGCGAGCATCTTGAAGTGCTGTCGAAACTGGCAGGCAGATTCTCCCAAAAATCAGTACGCGAAGCATTGATGGCTGCCACATCTGCCGAAGAAGTGCAGCAGCTTTTAAAAGAAGAGTAAACAATGCCCAGCATATCAGTACGCCGCCTTTACCAAGACAACCAGCACAAGCTGCAACTGGCTTGGGCAGCAGGAACGGCGGGCGCCGACAACCGTATCGGCGTTGAGGCCGACAAGCCCGTTTTGGCGCTGGTCGGCCATTTGAATTTTATCCACCCCAATCAAGTTCAGGTTTTGGGCGTGGCGGAAGTCGAATACCTGCAACGCATGGAGGCCGGAGAAACCGCCGCCGGTTTTTATCAGCTTTTCGATCTGCCCATGTCGCTCGTTATCGTGGCGAACGATCTGCCCGTGCCGCCCGTGCTACGCGACTACTGCCACACCAATAACGTGCCTTTGCTGATGTCCAAACGGGAAAGCCCGTATCTGATGGACGTTTTGCGCATTTACCTGCAACGCGTTTTGGCCGTATCCACCATCAAACACGGCGTGTTTCTCGACGTGTTTGAAATCGGCGTATTGATCACCGGCCAATCCGGGCTGGGTAAAAGCGAACTGGCGTTGGAGCTGATTTCCCGCGGCCACAGCCTGATTGCCGACGATGCGGTAGAGCTATACCGCACAGGCCCCGAAACCCTCGACGGCCGCTGCCCGCCGATGCTGCGGGATTTTCTGGAAGTGCGCGGGTTGGGCGTGCTCAATATCCGCCACATTTTCGGCGAAACTTCCATCCGCCCCAAAAAAATACTTCAATTAATCATCAATCTGGTTCCGGCCGACGACGAATACATGAAACGGCTCGACCGCCTGAGCATCCGCTCCGAAACCGAATCTATTTTAGATGTCAACGTGCGTTCCGTTACCCTGCCCGTAGCCATCGGCCGCAACCTCGCCGTATTGGTCGAAGCCGCCGTGCGCAACTATATTCTGCAGCTGCGCGGCAAAGACAGCACCAAAGAATTTTTGGAACGCCACCAAACCATGCTGAAAGAAAACGAATCCGGCCATGAAAATAGTATTAATTAGCGGGCTTTCCGGCTCCGGCAAATCCGTTGCGCTCAAACTTCTCGAAGACTTAGGCTATTACTGCGTCGATAACCTTCCCATCGGCCTGCTGCCCGACTTGGTAACATACCATACCGAAAGCAGCGAAGTTTCCCAACTGGGCATCAGCATCGACATCCGTTCCCGCATCGACATCAAAGAAGCCGAAACACAAATCCGACAGTTGCGTCAACAAGGTCATAACGTGGAAATTCTGTTTCTCGAAGCCGAAGAAAGCGTGCTGATCCGCCGTTTTTCCGAAACCCGCCGCAGCCACCCCCTTTCCGGGCAAACCCTCACCCTACTCGAAAGCCTGCAAAAAGAAAAGGCTTGGATTTTCCCCCTGCGCGAGCTGGCCTATTGTATCGACACTTCAAAAATGAACGCCCAGCAACTGCGCTACACCGTTCAACAATGGCTGAAACTCGAACGCAAAGGCATGTTGGTGATTTTAGAATCATTCGGCTTCAAATACGGCGTACCTTCCAACGTTGATTTTCTTTTCGACATGCGCAGCCTGCCCAACCCCTATTACGATACCGAACTGCGCCCGTACAACGGCATGGACAAACCGATTCAAGACTATCTCGGCCAACAGCCCGCCGTGCAAGAAATGATTAACGACATCAGCAACTTCATGAGCCGCTGGCTGCCCCAAATGCAGGTAGAAAGCCGCAGTTACGTTACCATCGGCATCGGCTGCACCGGCGGGCAGCACCGCTCCGTGTATGTAGTCGAACAGCTTGCCAAACGGCTGCAAGGCCAATACGAACTGCTTGTGCGCCACCGCCAACTTATCCGATTGGCAGAGCGTTAACTGTCTTTTCAGACGGCCTCTTGCACCGGAGGCCGTCTGAAAGCTTAAAACAAAACAATATGCTATAATTACAGCATTCATTCAGGCAGCCTTTGTCGGGCTGCCTGATTACGTTATTCGGCCGATTACGGGCAATAAACCAACCCGAAATAAAGCAGCACTATTTTCAGACGGCCTCCCCGCAAAACACATACCCATAGCAAACCCATTTGCTATCCATATCGATAAAAGAGCAAAACATTATGGCAATCCAATGGTTTCCCGGCCACATGAACAAGGCGAAAAAAGCCATCGCCGAGCGCATCAAAAGCATTGATATGGTGATTGAAATGCTCGATGCCCGCCTGCCCGCCTCCAGCGAAAACCCCCTGCTGGCACAACTTTCGCGCGGCAAACCCAAGCTCAAAATCCTCAACAAACAAGACCTTGCCGACCCCGAACGCACCGCCGTTTGGCTCGATTACTACAACAACAAGCCCGACACCCAAGCCATCGCCCTCGACTCTTCCGAGCAAGGTGCCACCGCCAAAATCACCCGCGCCTGCCGCAACATGATGCCCAACCGCGGCGGCATCGACAAACCCCTGCGCGTACTCATCTGCGGCATCCCCAACGTCGGCAAATCCACCCTGATAAACGGCATGATCGGCAAAAAATCCGCCAAAACCGGCAACGAACCCGGCATCACCAAAGCCGAACAACGCCTGTTTCTCGCCGACGACTTCTGGCTCTACGACACCCCCGGCATGTTGTGGCCGAAAATCATCGTAGAAGAAAGCGGCTACAACCTCGCCGCCAGCGGCGCCGTAGGCCGCAACGCACTCGACGAAGAAGAAGTCGCCCTCGAACTACTCGACTACCTGCGCCGCCACTACCTGCCCCTGTTGCAGGCACGTTACCAAGCCGACAAAGACCCGAGCAGCCATTGGAACGACACCGAATGGCTCGAATGGATCGCAAAAAAACGTGGAGCCGTATTAAGCGGCGGACGCATCAACTACCAAAAAGCCGCCGAAAACATCCTTACCGATTTCCGCGACGGCCACATCGGCAGAATCACGCTCGAAACGCCGAACCAATGGGAAGCATGGCTCAAAACAGCCAAACAGAAAGAAGCCGAATTGAAAGCCGCCCGCGAAGCCAGAAAAGCGGAGCGTAAAGGACAAAGGCAGTCTGAAAAAGAATAAAACACCGGGGTGGCCATCCCTGCCCAACGCTTCCGACAACTGTTTGCCTTGCATTAAAATGGAAACCGAAGGCGGACAGTGATGCCCGCCCTACGCAGCCCGACCGCAATCCGACTTACCGAAGGAGTGCATTATGAAAACCGTTTTCCGCACCGTTTTGGCGGTAGCCGCTTTATCGCTAACCGCCTGCTTGCCCACAACCGGCGGCAGCCATGAAAGCCGTATTCAAGTATACAAACACGACGGTTCCCGCCAGTGCGAAGCAGGTATCAGCCCCGCCGACATGCAAAAAGAACTGCAAGGCATCCGCGTTTATGCGGCGGAAAAAAGCGAACTTTCAGACAAAGCCTACCCCGAAGTATGCGGAGGCGATACCGGCACCATCAACGTTTATATGATTGATACGAAAGATCGAAGCGAAGCTGAAAAGCGCGGGTTTAAAGTCTTGCCCCCGACACCGCAATAATCTTTTCAGACGGCCTGACCATTCTGCTGCCCTAAAAGGCCGTCTGAAAACCGCTATGCCCGCAGCTCGCAACAACACGGTAAAATCCGTCGAGCATTATCGAAAGCATCGCCATGAAACCGATGACCTGTAACGCCTTACTGACCGCCCTTGTTGCTCTAAGTGCCTGTGCCGCTTCCAACAGCCCGAATGTGCCGAAAACCGCATACATCCAAGTCTATAAACACAATGGCTCGCAGCAATGCTACGGCGGCGGCATCAGCCCTCAAGCCATGCTGAGTGAATTGAACGGCATCCAAGTCTATGCCGCGGAAGCACACAGACTGCAAGGTGTGATGTTCCCCGCTGTATGCGGCGGATTAACCGGAAACGTCAATGTTTACACGATTGATGCAAAAGACAGAAGTAAAGCTGAAAAACGCGGGTTTAAGGTATTGCAGGAGAAAGACTAATTATTTTATTTCAGCTTTCAGACGGCCTGTCTGAAAAATAATCTGTTTATTTGACGAAAATATTAAACTGCCTATCATGTCTAAACCACGTTCCCAAACCATTAGGATTTTTCTGCCTTCAGGAAACCCGCGCGGAATCCGTAAAGTTGAACGCACCAGTAACAGTAATATTCGCCTGATTGAAATCCCTCGTACCGACTTACATCTTTTTTACGAGATGAAAGAAGCGGGGGATATGGGTATTTATTTTCTAGCTGGAGGTAATCAGCTTTATATCGGCGAAACGACGGATTTAAGTACCCGTATTAAACAACATGACAAAGCTAAAGCGTTTTGGCAGCGTGCTTTTATTGTTGTATTAAACAATGATTTTCGAACCCTCGATCATTTATATTGCTTAGAAAAAACGGCTATTGAGCATGCTCAAGCCGCAGGCAGATTTTCGTTAGAAAATGGTACGGCCGGTAACACCCACCGCCATTTACATGATTCCATTCGTTCAGACTGCGAAAATATTTTTGATGAAATCGACACATTACTGGCGGTATTGAATCAGGATTTTTTTACTGAAAAACAAGAGTATAGCAGTGAAGTAGAGGCACTACTTAAAGCAACAGCCCAACTTGAAATTTCGCCTGTGCAAGAGAAACCGTCTAAAGACAATATAAACGAATATTCAATCCCTAATACATGGACAGACAGGACTGTTACGGTATTCTGCCGAAGTAGAGATAAAATCTTACGCGGGAAGGGTCTGTTTAATGTAGAAACAAAGCAAATTTTGTTGCTTGAAGGCACGATGATTTATCGAAAGATTTCTGAAACATTTCCTCCCGGCTGGAAAGAAGTTTACCAACAATGGCTCGCAAGTAACTTTTTGGCAGACAGTAAAGATCCCGATTATTATGTTTTGCAGTCGGCACAATTATGCGCCAGCCCGAGTATGGCCGCAGCATTGGTGCTGGGCAACAATCGTAACGGTTGGCAATATTGGCGTACGGAACGTGGTTTAACTTTAGATGAAACCTATCGTAAAAAATAAGCCTAAACCAACCACACTAAACCATACTTTTAACGCTATATCAGGCCGTCTGAAAACTACCATACACCGCACCATGACCGACAAACTCCCCCCCGATGCGCTGATCGAAGCCGCGCTGCTTACCCAAACTGAACCGCTCAGCGAAAAGACCATGCGCGAGCTGTGTGCGCCGCCGCTGTCGCCCGACAAGCTGATCGATGTGCTGGCGAACTTGAAAACCCGCTGGCAAAACCGCGCTTTGCAGTTGGTGCATACGCATGAAGGCTGGCGTTTTCAGATTGCCCAAGCCGCATTCGAGCGGTTGGGCAGTCTGCAGGAACAGCGTGCGCCTCGTTATTCGCGTGCGGTGATGGAAACGCTGGCGATTATCGCCTACCAGCAGCCGGTTACGCGCGGCGATATCGAAGGCATACGCGGCGTGGCGGTGTCGCAAAACGTGATGCAGACGCTGCAAGACCGCGGCTGGATTGAGGTGATCGGCCACCGCGATTCCATCGGCCGCCCTGCTTTATGGGCGACAACCAATGTGTTTTTAAGCGACTTGCAGTTGGAAAGTTTGGAAGAACTGCCGCCGCTCACCGAATTGGGCGAGCTGGTATTGCCCGATTTAATCGAGCCTGCCGAAAGCGGCGACGAAGAAGAAACAGAAGCCGGCCAAACCGAGCCGCATTCCGAACCGCCCGTACTGAATTAATGAGTAGGTCGGATACTTGTATCCGACTTACGGTTAAATTAATTTCAGACGGCCCCCATCATATAGAAGGCCGTCTGAAAACCCATCTTATTTATTTTTTAACAACCCATCCTGCCGCACAAGCCGCAGAAGAACCGTTTTCCTTTCAGGAAAATGCGTTAGGAGCTTTTAGTGAATACCAAAAAAATCTCAAGCAAACGTGAATTGCGCGACGGCGCACCGGCCAAGAAAAAGGCTGCCCGCAAAAACACAGGCAAGTTTTCAGACGGCCTTAAGAATAAAACAGGCGTAAAAGAAGCCGCAGGCAAACCCGCCGCGCCGAAAACGCAGGCTTCCCGCGCCAAGAAACTGGTGGTGCGCAATCCCAATCAAAAAATCATGGAACGCGCCCGCGATTTGAAAGAAAAACGTGTCGATTTAGACAGCTTCGAGCCGGTGCGCCTGCAAAAAGCCCTTGCCGCATCGGGCGTGGGTTCGCGCCGTGAAATGGAAGACTGGATTACGCAGGGCTTGGTTACCGTCAACGGCAAAACCGCCCAGCTTGGCGACAAAGTTTCGCCGGAAGACCAAGTTACCGTGAAAGGCAACGTAATCAAGCTCAAATGGCCCGACCGCCTGCCGCGCATTATTCTCTATTACAAGCAAGAAGGCGAAATTGTCTCGCGCGACGACCCGCAAGGCCGCGTGAGCATTTTCGACCGCCTGCCGCAAGCCGCCAGCAGCCGCTGGGTGGCCATCGGCCGTTTGGACATCAACACCAGCGGCCTGTTGATCCTGACCACATCGGGTGAACTGGTCAACCGCTTCGCCCACCCCAGCTTTGAAGTCGAACGCGAATACGCCGTGCGCGTGTTGGGCGGTCTGGACACCGAACAAATGAAAATGCTTACCGAAGAAGGCGTGATGTTGGAAGACGGCTTGGCCAAAGTGGAACGCATTTACGAGCAAGGCGGCGAAGGGGCAAACAAATGGTACAACGTGATTATTAAAGAAGGCCGCAACCGCGAAGTGCGCCGCATTTTCGAGCATTTCGGCTTAACCGTGAGCCGTCTCGTGCGCGTAGGCTTCGGCCCCATCGGTTTGCCCAACCGATTGAAACGCGGCCAGTTTTACGAGCTGAATCCGGCCGAAGTGGCGGGCGTGATGAAATGGGCCGACATGCCCCTGCCCGGCTCCCGCCGCCGCAGATAATTGCCCCATCTTCTCCGCCGCCTTGCTCACAAGGCGGCATGATCTTCTACTTTGATACATTGACTTTTTACACACAACATCATGTTGAAATTTACCTTACATAAAACCGACGGCCACGCCCGCCGCGGCACACTCGAACTCAACCACGGCACCATCGAAACGCCCGTATTCATGCCCGTCGGCACCTACGGCTCGGTCAAAGCCATGACGCCCGCCAACCTGCACGACATCAAAGCGCAAATCATTTTGGGCAACACCTATCACTTGTGGCTGCGCCCCGGCTTGGAAGTGATCGAACAATTCGGCGGACTGCATCAATTTATCGGTTGGAACAAACCTATTCTCACCGATTCGGGCGGTTTTCAGGTATTTTCGCTTTCCGACATGCGCCAACTTACCGAAGAAGGCTGCACGTTCAAAAGCCCGATCAACGGCGACAAACTGTTTCTGTCGCCCGAAATCTCCATGAAAATCCAAACCGTGCTTAATTCCGACATCGCCATGCAGCTCGACGAATGCACGCCCGGAGAAGCCACGCACGAGCAGGCGCGTAAATCGCTGCAAATGAGCCTGCGTTGGGCGGAGCGTTCCAAAAAAGCGTTTGAAGATTTAAACAACCCGAATGCGCTGTTCGGCATCGTGCAAGGCGCGATGTATGAAGACTTGCGCGAAGAGTCGTTGAAAGGCTTGGAAGAATTCGACTTCCCCGGCTTGGCCATCGGCGGCCTTTCGGTAGGCGAACCGAAACCCGAAATGTACCGCATGTTGCGCGCCGTCGGCCCGATGCTGCCCGCCCACAAACCGCACTACCTGATGGGCGTCGGCACGCCCGAAGATTTGGTGTACGGCGTGGCGCACGGCGTAGATATGTTCGACTGCGTGATGCCCACCCGCAACGCCCGTAACGGCTGGCTGTTTACCCGCTTCGGCGACATCAAAATCAAAAACGCCAAGCACAAGCACGACACCCGCCCGCTGGACGAAAGCTGCACCTGCTACGCCTGCCAAAACTTCAGCCGCGCTTATCTCTACCATCTGCACAAAGCCGGCGAAATCTTGGGCGCGCAATTAAACACCATCCATAACCTTCATTTCTATCAAGTGATTATGGCGGAAATGCGCGAAGCCATCGAACAAGGCAAGTTTGCCGAATGGCAGGCGCAGTTCCACGAAAACCGCGCGCGGGGTACGGATTAAACGCCCGCCGGCATATTGCTTTTGTCGATATGTAAACAGGCCGTCTGAAAAATAATTTTCAGACGGCCTGTTTTGTGTATAGTGAATCCGCTTAAAAATAGTACATACGTCATACTCGGGCTTGACCCGAGTATCTCTTAAATTTGCTGAAACTCAAGATACTCTGGTCAAACCCGAGTATGACGGTTTTGTTATTAAGCTTAAGTGGATTAACCATATTTCAGACGGCCTCCAACCTTGTTAAGGCCGAGACCTTTGCAAAACCCCCATCTGCGGCGCATTTCTGCGTTGTGCGCAGCTCGCTCGTTTGCCTATCTGTATGATATGTCTGCACTCGCTGTGCTGCTACGTCTTGAACTGCATCCACATTTGGGAGTTTTGCAAAGGTCTCAGGCCGTCTGAAAAAATAATTTTCAGACGGCCTGTTTTATGTATAGTGAATCCGTTTAAAAATAGTACACAAGTCATACTCGAGCTTGACCCGAGTATGACGGTTTTGTTATTAAACTTAAGTGGATTAACTATATTTCAGACGGCCTCCGGCATTGAGGCCGTCTGAAAAAATGCCGCCCATTCATCACACCATGCCGATGCCCGATACTTCCCTTGCCATCCTCGCGGCGGCGTTGTCGGTCATGCCGCCGACAAAATCCAAAATCTTCATATAAGCTTGATAGAGGCTGTCTTCGGCGCTGATCGGGTCGTCGTTTTTCAGCAGTTCCAAAGCCAGCGATTGGCGAACGCTCACTTTTCCTTGCGTAACCAAAGCATAAGCAGCAGGAACGAGCAGGTCGAGAATCGAGCCGACGCACGGGAAAGCGGCAATTTCGGTAATCAGTTTGCTTTGGTGGCGGAAAATCCTTGTTCGTGCCAACTCTTTGGCTTTTTCCAAAGTATTTTGCACTTCGGGGCTGCACAAAGCCAATAAATCCCGTCCTTTAAACCGGCCGCCCAGCAAGTCTTGCTGATGCGTCATGAATGTTTGCGCCACATCTTCAACCGCCCGTCCGATGGCCATACCGCGCAGCATGGCGCACCGCTGGCGGCTGTTTTGCGCCTGCCATGCACCTGTGGCTTCGGTAAAGGTGAGTTCCGACAAAATGCTTTCCACTTCGGCATCGCCCAGCAAGCCGATTTCTACCGCGTCTTCCAAATCGAGCAGGGCGTAGCAGATGTCGTCGGCGGCTTCCATCAAATACGACAGCGGATGGCGCGCCCAGCGGTCTTTGCCCAACTCAATCAAGCCCAACTCTTCGGCCACACGACGGATAAAGGGCAGTTCGGTTTGATAAATATTGAATTTTTTCAATCCGTTGGGATCAAGCGTTGTCCACGGGTATTTCAGCAAGGCGCCGATGGTGGCCGAAGTTAAGCGCATACCGCCTTTGCCGCGGTACATTTCGAGATTGGCCAAAATCCGCAGGCTGTGGGCATTGCCTTCGTAAGTCTGCACATCGTTGCGCTCGCCTTCGCTCAAGGCTTCCAGATAAACGCTGTGGGCAGGGTTGCGGAACCAGTCGCGCAACGCATCTTCGCCCGTGTGCCCGAACGGCGGGTTGCCCAAATCATGCGCCAAACAGGCCACCTGAACCACCGCACCGATGTCGCTCGGCGTATTACCTTGCGGCAGAAAACCGCCCGCCTGCATCATCACGCCGACGCGGTTGCCCAAACTGCGGCCAACGCTGGCCACTTCCACGCTGTGGGTCAGGCGGTTATGGGTATGGTCATGTTCGGCAAACGGATGAACCTGCGTTTTGCGCCCCAAACGGCGGAATGCGCCGGAGAACACCACGCGGTCGTAGTCGATATGGAAATCGGTACGCAGGGCATCTGCGCCCTCTTGGGTAGACGGTGTTACCGTGGGCACGATTTCGCCGTCTTTCATGCGGAAGCGTTGGGGGGAGAGCAGTTGCTGCCAATTCATTACGTTCATAAGCAATGGGGTCTTTATGGATAAGAAGGCCGTCTGAACCTTTTCAGACGGCCTTCGGGTGTGGGTTATTTACCGCGCATCAATTCAAAGAAATCGTTGTTGTCTTTGGAATCTTTGAGCTTGCCGACCAAAAACTCGGTGGCTTCGATTTCGTCCATCGGATGCAGGAATTTGCGCAGCAGCCACATGCGTTGGAGCTGGTCGTTCGGCACCAGCAACTCTTCGCGGCGCGTGCCGGATTTGTTGATGTTGATGGCGGGGAACAGGCGTTTTTCGGCCATGCGGCGGTCGAGGTGCAGCTCCATATTGCCCGTGCCTTTGAATTCTTCGTAAATCACGTCGTCCATACGGCTGCCGGTTTCTACCAAAGCCGTGGCGATAATGGTGAGCGAACCGCCCTCTTCCACATTGCGCGCGGCACCAAAAAAGCGTTTCGGACGGTGCAGCGCATTGGCATCGACACCGCCGGTCAGGATTTTGCCGGAAGCCGGAGCCACGGTATTGTAGGCGCGCGCCAAGCGGGTGATCGAATCGAGCAGAATCACCACGTCTTTTTTATGCTCGACCATACGCTTGGCTTTTTCCAACACCATTTCTGCCACCTGAACATGGCGGGCGGCCGGTTCGTCAAACGTAGAAGACACCACTTCGCCGCGCACGCTGCGTGCCATTTCGGTTACTTCTTCGGGGCGTTCGTCGATCAGCAGCACAATCAATTCTACTTCGGGATAATTGGCGGTAACGGCATGGGCGATGTTTTGCAGCATCACGGTTTTACCGGTTTTGGGCGGGGCAACCAAGAGGGCGCGCTGGCCGCGGCCGATGGGGGAAACCAAATCGATGGCGCGGCTGGTAATGTTTTCTTCGGCTTTGATGTCGCGCTCGAGTTTGAGCTGTTTGGTGGGGAAAAGCGGAGTTAAGTTTTCAAAGAGAATTTTGTGTTTGCAGACTTCAGGGTTGTCGCCGTTGATGCTGTCCAAACGCACCAAGGCAAAATAACGTTCGTTGTCTTTGGGTACGCGCACGCTGCCTTCAATGGTGTCGCCGGTGTGCAGGTTGAAGCGGCGGATTTGGCTGGGAGAAACGTAAATATCATCGGGGCCGGCCAAATAAGAAGTATCGGAGCTGCGTAGAAATCCGAAACCGTCGGGCAGAATCTCAAGCGTGCCGGAGCAGGTAAATGATTGGCCCTGCTTCATCAGTTGGCGCACAATGGCAAAAACAAGGTCTTGTTTACGCAGGCGGTTGGCATTTTCGATGCCGTGCTGCTCGGCCATTTCCAAAAGTTTGGAGATGTGTTGTGTTTGTAGTTCAGAAACGTGCATAGTGATTAATGTAAATGGATTTTGACAGATATTTTGATTGCGGCGGCAAAAGCTTGAAAGGCCGTCTGAAATTCAAGATATATCGGGGATTCGGTTGCCTGAGCGGCAGATAGAACGACAAGGTGCTTGTCGGGGTGGCATTTTAGGGAGTTCGCCGGTAAGTGTCAAATGGATTTAAGCGCAGAGCCTTTCCCGCAGGCCGTCTGAAACAACCGTTTACAGTTTTCCGTCGATTATAAAACTTATGTTTTTAACAATACGGCATATACGCCCCTTTACCGCTGCGGCTGCTTTCAGACGGCCTGTTTATTTTTTGATGCTTATTTCCAACAGCATACAACGATACGGCTATAATAATCCTTATAAAATAAACTCAGGCGCACCAACTATTGAACGCTTGAATCCACCGGCCTTCTCATTCTGACGAACATCATGGAACATATTTCCCTCGCTCCCATCGTTATCGTTTTACTCGTAGCCGTGATTGCGGTGATTTTTTGCCGCAAGTACAACATTCCCTCCATGCTGGGTTATCTGCTGGCGGGCTTTTTGGCCGGCCCGGGCATGCTGCATTTGATTCCGAAAAACGAAACCACCGATTATTTGGGCGAAATCGGTATCGTGTTTTTAATGTTCAGCATCGGGCTGGAATTTTCACTCTCCAAACTCAAAGCCATGCGCAAATTGGTGTTCGGCTTGGGCGGAATGCAGGTGGTGCTGACCATGGGCGCCTTCGTCATGATTTTAATGGCCACCGGCACACCGTTTAACTGGGCATTCGCCGTGGCCGGCGCGCTTACCATGTCGTCCACCGCAATCGTGAGCCGGATTCTTTCCGAAAAAACCGAGTTGGGGCAAACACACGGGCAAATGGCGATGGGCGTGCTGCTGATGCAGGATATCGCCGTCGTACCGCTGATGATTCTTCTACCCGCGCTGGCCGGCGGCAACAGCGGCAACCTGTGGCTGGAACTGGGTTTGGCCGCACTCAAAATGATTTTGACGCTCGGCGTGCTGTTTGTGGTGGGCAGCCGGGTCATGACACCTTGGTTCCGCTTGGTTGCCAAACGGAAATCATCCGAGCTGTTTATGATCAATGTGCTGCTGGTTACGCTCGGCGTGGCTTATCTGACCGAATTGGAAGGTTTGTCGCTGGCATTGGGCGCATTTGTGGCCGGTATGCTGCTCTCCGAAACCGAATACCGTTTTCAGGTTGAAGACGATATCCGCCCGTTTCGCGATATTTTGCTGGGCTTCTTCTTCATCACCGTAGGCATGAAACTCAACATACAGGCATTAACCGAAAGCTGGCCTTTGATACTTACCCTGCTCGGCCTGCTGATCTTTTTAAAGGCCGCCATTGTTTTTGCCATCGCTTTCCGCATGAGACACTCTGCGGCAGACAGCCTGAAAGCCTCGCTGTATTTGGCGCAAGGCGGAGAATTCGGCTTTGTTATTCTGGCTATTTCCGGAAAAATCAACATGGTGTCGCCCGAACTGGAACAAGCCGCCACCGCTGCCGTACTGCTGTCGATGATTATCGCCCCCTTCATCTTAAACGCCAGCGACAAACTCATCGGCAAATTAGTGAAATCCAGCTGGGATATGCAGGCAGTCGACCTGCAAAACATGCTGATTGCCGCCATGAACAAATCCAACCACGCCCTGATTATCGGCTACGGACGCGGCGGGCAAACCATAGGCCGTATTCTGGCGGCAGAAAACATCCCCTACTACGCACTTGATTTGGACGCCGAACGCGTGCGCCTCGCCCGCAGCGCCGGCGAACCCGTGTCTTTCGGCGACGCCAAACGGCGCGAAGTATTGGAAGCCGCAGGTTTGAGCCGTGCCGGCATGGTGATTGTTACACTCAACAATATGCACGAAACCCAACATGTACTCGACAACATCATGAGCGCACACCCCACCATGCCGGTACATGTTCGCGCCATCAGCGATGATTATTTGCAAAAATTCACCCGCATCGGTGCCGAAGAGGTGGTGTCCGACACCAAAGAAACCAGCCTCGCCCTCGCTTCGCATGCCCTTTTGCAATCCGGCCTGCCCTATCAGAAAGTTTCCCAAATTATTATGAACATCCGCCGCAGCCGCTATGCCATGGTGGCCGATTTATTCAGCGGCAGCGACGACCCCGAATCTTCCGACGATACAAACAGCCACATCATCCGCCATGCCTTCGCCCTGACCAACGAAGCCTATGCCGTAGGCAAAAACACCGCACATCTCCCTGCACAGCAATTAAACGTCAAACTGCTGTTTGTGCGCAGACATACCCACCGCATTCAGGATTTTGAAGAAGACTTTGTTTTCGAGCCCAACGACATTCTGGTTGTTGCCGGTCATAAAGAAAAAATAATTTCTTTTGAAAACTGGTGCCTACAAGGAAACACCATATTTTCTTAAAAAAACCGCTTGCGCCCTTCATCAAGATTTGGTTTAATCACGTTCTCGCAACGACACGGGTGATTAGCTCAGTTGGTAGAGCGTCTGCCTTACAAGCAGAATGTCGGCGGTTCGACTCCGTCATCACCCACCAAGTTTTCTGCGCGGAGTGGTAGTTCAGTTGGTTAGAATACCGGCCTGTCACGCCGGGGGTCGCGGGTTCGAGCCCCGTCCACTCCGCCAATTATTAAACAAACAGCACAGATTTTTCTGTGCTGTTTGTTTTTTTGCTTTGTTTTTTTATTAGCACGAGACCTTTGCAAAACCCCCAGATGCGGATGCAGTTCAAGGCGTAGCAGCACAGCGCCGATTCTGTTGCCGCTTTAGCGGCTTACACAATCATTTTCCTTGAGCTAAGACGCAGCAACACCGTAGTAAAGTTAAGTTGATTAACTATACAAACCCGCCTGCCCTTGCCCCTTGATTCTCCGCTATAATGTCTTTCTTTTATTCCCGCAACGCACTGTATGAACGCCCGCAAAACCTATCTGCTCGGCATTGCCTTTTTTACGCTTTTATTCATGGCTTTAGTATTGCTCGGAAGTTGGCTGCTTTCCATCGAAAGCAAACAATTTGCCGTAGCTGCTTTCTTATTCGCCTTTGCAGCCGTGTTCGGCCAGATTGCCTGTCTCGCCCTCTATATCCGCCAAGTGGCACGGAATAAAGCTATCCAAGCCGCGCGGATACAGGCGGAACAGCAGGAAAACAAACATGTTTAAGCAAATCGTTTTGGCCAGCGGTAATGCCGGCAAACTCAAAGAGTTCGCCCGCTGGTTTGCAGGCCGGCATATCGAAGTGCTGCCGCAATCGGCGTTCAATGTGCCCGAATGCCCCGAACCGCACGTTACCTTTATCGAAAACGCCATCGCCAAAGCCCGCCATGCCAGCAAACACAGCGGCAAACCGGCATTGGCCGACGACAGCGGCATCTGTGCGCCCGCTCTGGGCGGCGCACCCGGCATTTATTCGGCACGCTTTGCCGGCGAAAACCCGAAATCCGATGCCGCCAACAATGCCAAACTATCCGCCGAACTCGCCGGCAAGTCCGATCAAAGCTGCTATTACGTTTGCGTGCTGGTTTTGGTGCGCCATGAAAACGATCCGCAGCCGATTATTGCCGAAGGTATCTGGCGCGGCGTTTGGCAGCAGCAGGCTGCGGGGGAAAACGGCTTCGGCTACGATCCGCATTTTTATCTGCCCGAGTTGGACTGCACCGCCGCCGAACTTGACCCCAATACCAAAAACCGCCTCAGCCACCGTGGATTGGCATTAGAAGAATTAAAGAAAAAAATTGATTTGCTGTATCCCGATAAGCCATAAAAACCATAAAAACAGACCGTCTGAAAACTTATTATGACTCCGAAACAAATTACCGCTATCGTTATCCGTTTACTGATTTTTTTATGCGTTTTTGCGCTTTGTGGGCGTTTCTTTTTCTTCAATATTGGCACATATAGAAATCATTTTACGTGAGGAAGATGCCGTTTATCTGCTCTTGCTGGAAATAGTGCTTTTCTTTGTTTGGTTTGCCGTATGGGGACTATTGTGGAAATTCGCACCGCGCATTGCTGAAAAAGTTTTGCCCGTGCACAGCGAAGAGAAAGTAAACATGCCTCAGAGCGCTGCCCTGTGGTTAAACACCGGCTTGGTTTTGATGGGGATATGGATGGCCGTTCCGGCTCTAGCCAATTTGAGCATCGATCTTTACTATGCTTTTTTGGCTACGGATTCAATCGGCACAAGCACCATTGCTTCACGGGCCATTATATACAACGGCATAACCATGATTTTCGGGCTGGCCTTATGCCTAAAACCGACTTTATTTAGTAAGCTCATTCGAAAAGTGGCTTCGTAATATTTTTGATGAGGCCGTCTGAAAACCCCATATTCACTTTTCAGACGGCCTCCAAGCACTTACTCATTTTTCAAATAAATATTCAGAAAATTTGCTATGTCTCCCAAACAAATATTGATTGTTGCCATCCGTCTTTTTGTTATCGTGTGGTGTATCCATACCATCAATTCAGGATTTGTCGGTATGAATGCTTTTGATGGAAACTTCTCACCTTGGCAAATGGTTCCTCTTTATCTCGTCTATGCGGTCTGCTGGCTGGTGCTGTGGTTTTTTCCGGCTACGATTGCCAATATTCTGCTGCCCCAAGTCCAACAGGAACAACAAACCATACCCAAGCACCCTGCCCCGTGGCTGACGACAGGCATTATCCTGATCGGTATTTGGACATTGTCCAACGCATTGAGAGACGGCATTTATTGGTTCAGCCTTTACCAAGCGTTTACCAATACTTATCAAACAGATGTATGGAAGATGCTTTCCGCCGATCAATCGTCGGCCATTATCATGACGGCGGCAGAACTCGTTATCGGCCTCATATTGGTTTTCCGCGCACCACAAATCAACCGCCTGATTCAAAAAGCTTTATAAAAATTCATGTCTCAAATCACTTTTTCCCAACCCGGCCACCTTACCGCCCTGCCCCCCTTGTCGCTCTACATCCACATCCCGTGGTGCGTGCGCAAGTGTCCGTATTGCGACTTCAACTCGCATCAAGCCAAAAGCGATTTGGCCGAACAAGCCTATGTTGATGCGCTGCTGGCCGACCTGCAAACCGAACTGCCCAACGTGTGGGGGCGGCCCGTCGAAACCATTTTTATCGGCGGCGGCACCCCCAGCCTGTTTCAGGCGGCCTCGATAGACCGTCTGCTCGGCGGCATCCGCTCGCTTGTCAAACTGCAACCGCAAGCCGAAATCACGCTTGAAGCGAACCCCGGCACGTTTGAAAAAGAAAAATTTCAGGGGTTTAAAGACGCAGGCATCACGCGGCTATCCATCGGCGTGCAGAGTTTCAACGATGCCGCCCTCACCGCATTGGGGCGCATCCACAACCGCAGCGAAGCCCTGAATGCCATCGAAACCGCTCTCGGCCTGTTCGACAAAGTCAACGTCGATATCATGTATGCACTGCCGAACCAAACCGTTCAGACGGCCTTATCCGACATCCGCATCGCCATCGCCACCGGCGCAAGCCACATCAGTGCCTACCATTTGACGATGGAGCCGAACACGCCGTTCGGCCACACGCCGCCCAAAGGTCTGCCGCAAGACGAAACGGCGCAGGATATTGAAGATGCCGTTCATGCCGAGCTTTTAAACGCAGGTTTCGAGCATTACGAAACTTCCGCCTTCGCCCGCCACAACCATCAATGCCGCCATAACCTCAATTACTGGCAGTTCGGCGACTACATCGGCATCGGTGCGGGCGCGCACGGCAAAATTTCCTACCCCACCCGTATCGAGCGCACCACCCGCAAACGCCACCCCAACGGTTATCTCGCCGCCATGAAGGGCAACCCCACCGATGCCATCGAACGCAAAACCGTGGCCGCCGAAGATTTACCGTTTGAATTCATGATGAACGCCCTGCGCCTCACCGAGGGCGTGCCTGCTGCGTGGCTGCAAGAGCGCACCGGCATCTCGCCCGCACACATCGCCGCGCAAATCCGTACCGCGCAGCAGCAAGGTCTGCTGGACAACAACCCGCTGTTTTTCAGGCCGTCTGAACTTGGGCGGCGGTTTTTAAATGATTTGTTGCAGTGCTTTTTGTAAAAGTATCTGCCCTCATCAAGCGAAACGGGGCCGTCTGAAAAAATCAAACGGCCTTTTTTCAAAACTGCGGCCTTTATTACACCGTCGATCAAACGTGCCGAAACATTTCCAAGCATAACGATTAATTTAAAAACACACCGATTAATATCTAATCAACAAGTTAAACAGCTGCTGTCTTTATAATGCCATCAACATATTCATAAAGGTTGAACCATGCTGCAGTATTTAGGTTTAGTGATACCGATTACCCTCGCTTTTTTATTCGGCAATATTTGGCAAGGCATTGTGCTTGGCTCGATATTTTGGCTTGTTGTGAATGTGGTCAAAGATAATGCCGAAAAGCAGTTGCGGGAAAACTGGGAATCACGGCTCGCCCGACTGGAAAACGATTTGGAAGCTCTGAAACAGCAACTGCCTCAGGCTGAAGGCGGTGGTGTTTTATCCGAGGCCAAGCCCCGGCCTGCTCCGTCGTTGAGGCCGTCTGAAACAGCCGCTCCTACTCCAAACGGCGCAATGGCCCAAACAGCGCAACCTGCTCAAAATACTTTTCAGACGGCCTTTCCTGCCGTTCAAACCATCCGGCACGACAAACCCGCCGTCGTGCATGTGCCGGAAGAAACGGCCAAACCGGCAAGCATGCAGCCTACCGCAACCTTCCGGCATAAAGCGGCAACCGAACCAAGCTCTCCGGTTGCGCCTGAAATGTCTGCTCAGAAAACAACGGCAGTCGAAGCATCCGAAAAACCCGCACCCCAAAAACCGGCTAAAGAGCATCCGATACAGGCATGGTTTATGCGCGGCAATCCGTTGCTGAAAGCCGGCGTCATCGTGCTGTTTCTCGGACTGGCCTTTCTGCTGCGGCTGGCTTCCGAATATATCTACATTCCCATCGGCGCGCGTTATGCAGCCGTAGGCGCGGCCGGTTTGGTTGCTACGTTGGCGGGCTGGAAACTGCAAAAGCGTAAGCGTGATTACGGTTTGATTCTGCAGGGCTTCGGCGTAGCGGTGATGTATTTGACCTCGCTGGCCGCTTTGAAACTGCATCCTTTGCTGCCCGCACCGGCAGTCTTTGCCGTAATGGTGGCGCTGGTGGTGTTGATGGCGGCGTTGGCCGTGCGGCAAAACGCTTTGGTGTTGGCGCAAGTCGCTTTAATCGGCGGTATGGCTGCGCCTTTGCTCGTTTCAGACGGCAGCGGGCGTTATTTGATACTGTTTTCTTATCTTGCCTTACTCAACACCGGCGTGGCAGGCATCGCGTGGTTTAAGGCTTGGCGTTCGCTCAACTTAACCGGTTTTATCGGCACGTTTGCCATCGGAGCCTTCTGGGGTGCACAGGCTTACACGCCGCAACACTTTGCCACCACCGAGCCGTTCCTGATTTACCACTGGCTGCTGTACACGCTGATTGCCTGTTTGTTTGCCCGCAAAGTATTGCAGGAAAAACGCCACGGACAAACCGCCGAATCAGCCGCCGACAATGCTTCGTTGGAACACATCTTCAAAAGCATCACCACCCACCGCGCACATATCAATGTGTTGGACAGCGCCTTGCTGTTCGGCACGGCTTTTTTGGCTTACGGCCTGCAATACCGAATGGTGGCAACATGGGAAAACGCGGCCGCATGGTCGGCATTGGGCTTCGCCGCCGTTTACGCACTGTTTGCTTTGCGCTTTGCCCGCATGGGTACGGACATGCGGGTAATGAAACAAGCCTTTACTTTGCTGGCTTTCCTGTTTGCCACCTTAGCCGTACCGCTGGCCTTCGACCAACAATGGACGGCAGCGGCATGGACGCTTGAAGCGGCACTGGTTTATACCTTCGGCATCCGCCAGCAGCAACCTGCCGCCCGCCTCGGCGCCGTCGGCGTGTATATATTGGCCGCGCTGACGCAGCTTTCCACCTACCGCGCGGGCGCAGAAACCATGCTGTCAGGCCCGCTGCTCGGTACGCTTCTGGTTGCGGCGGGCGGCGGCTGGATGTATTTCCAGCATTTGAAGCGGCCAAACCCGGCGGCAGCTTGGGAGAACAATGCCCAAAAAGCGGTTTTGACCTTAGCTTTGCTGCACGCTTCCCTGCTGCCTTTACTGATATGGGGCAAAACCGGCAGCATGATCGCCTTCGCCGTATTAACGGCAGCCTGCTCGCACATTCAACGCAAACACCCGCAAATCATTCTCACCGCTTATACATTGCTGTACGGCGCGTATGTTCTTGCAGTCAGCACCACTCTGATTCAAGACGAACACTCTGCTTCGGCACCGTGGCTCATTCTCTGCGCCTTGCTGCTCGGCACGGCGGCTTACGGCCTGCATAAACCTAAATACCAAGCTGCCCATTCATCTTTGCGCGATGCCCACTCTCTCGGCGGCTGGGCAATGATGGCCGTTTCATTGTGGCTGGGCTGGCACGGTCTCTCTGAAGGCATGTCTTTGCTGGACTACGATTTGTGGATGTCGATGCGCTGGATACCGGTTATCCTGTTTGCCCCGTTTGCCTTTACCGCCCGCAAACTGGATTGGCGGCAGGCAAAAACCGCTTCATTGGCGTTCGGTATCATCTTCGGCCTGTACACGCTTTCAGATTTTCTCTTCCACTTACACCAACCGCTTTCAGACGGCCTCTTGTTGTTGGTCGGCACGGCTTTGTATGTTTATATTCTCAACATGCAAACCCTGCATCCGTCTATCAATGCGATCTATCAACGTATAGGCTTGTTGATCTTCGGCGCATGTTGGACATGGCTGGTCAGCAGCAGCGTCTTTCTCCATTTCAACGGCGTGTGGGCGCAGCTTTCATGGCTGGTCGTACCGCTGGCCGCATGGCTGTATTTCCAGTCGTCCAAAGCCATCGGGCCGGTTAAGCGTTATCCTGATATTTACCGGCATTTCGGCAGCCAAATCTGTGCGCTTTACGCCGCCGGCTGGCTGCTGTGGGTAAACTTCTCTGCGCCTCACGCTCCTGCGCCCCTGCCCTACTTGCCTGTCATCAATCCGCTGGAGCTTTCCATCATCGCCTTAATCTGGCAATACCTGCGCCAACCGTACACATGGGTACCGCAGAAATGGTCTGCCGAAGCCAAGCGCCGGATTTTGGCCGCACCCGTGCTGCTGGCCTTTATCTCGCTGAGCGCCGGCGTCATGCGTGCATGGCACTTCTTCGACCATGTAGCGTGGGATTTCGCAACCCTCACCGCATCGTTCGGCTTGCAGGCCAGCCTTTCTATCGTTTGGTCGGCAGCAGCAATTATGTTGATGGTTAACGGCCACCAAAAACACCGCCGCACGCGCTGGTTTATCGGAGCCGCATTAATGGGGCTGGTTGTTGCCAAACTCTTTTTGGTGGAACTTGGCAACAGCGGCGGCATCGCACGAATTGTGTCGTTCATCGTGGTCGGACTGCTGCTCCTGCTGGTAGGCTGGTTTGCTCCCATGCCGCCTAAACGCGAAAACGATTCAACACAATAATCGGGCATCTTATACAGAAAAGGCCGTCTGAAAACCTTTTCAGACGGCCTGAATCTTTTACAAACACCGAATATTGATACATCTCGAAGTATATATAGTCAATCAACACTTAAAACAAAACCGGAGCCTTTTTTAAGATTCCGGTTGGGTTTACTCTTTATCTCTACTGTGTTGCCAATTTCCGATATTTTTACGGATAAACAGCAACTGCTTGCGGTAACGCCGACAGTGTCCGCATAAGGCGAGATGCAGATATAAATTACCGCGCTCGCTTATGGTTAATTTTCGGTCAAGGCTTTCCGAATACAGTGCACAAGCTTGTTTGCAATTCAACATAATGATGTTTTCTTCTCTATTTCTTCAACCGTTCAATTCAAATCAAACCACCGGTGCTGCAAGCAGTTTCTCAAGCCGTTGCGGGCGCGGTGCAGGATAACATAACAATTGTCTTTGGTAATATTGAAGCTGCTGCATATTTCTTCAATATCCATGCCCATAATTTCCCGCAGATAAAATATTCTGGCCGTATCTTCGGGCAAACCTTTCAAGCAGTTTTCCAGCGTGCGGAAAAAAGCTTTTTGGCATTCGGCATCTTCAGGAGCCGCACTCCATTGGCGCGGGCTTGCCGAAAGCAGCCAATGGCCGCTGTCGTTAAAGCAGTCTTCGTAGCCGTTGTCGATGGCGGCATTTTCTTCCTGAAGGGCATCAAGGCTGACAGTATGTTTGGCACTGCGGAAATAATCGGTGATTTTGTTTTTAAGTATGGTCATCACCCAAGTTTTTACTCCCGCATCACCGCGAAACTGACTGTGTTTGTCGATAGCGGTTGCCAACGTTTCTTGCACAATATCTTCGGCAAGGTATTCGTCGCGCAGCTGGATTTTGGCAAAACGTAGAATATCCGGTCTGAGCGACGCCAAAACTTTTTTAAAATTTTCCATATCGGGTCGCAGTGATGAAAGACGCATATTGTAAAACTTTTAGAGCTAAAATTCAGCTTATTTTTAGCACAAAATCCCGACAATACGGCCAAACACTGCTTTTTTACTGTTTTTGAACAGTTTTTTCTACTAACAGCACACCCGCATCCACCCAGCCGCCGAGATTCTCGCGCAGCCAGTTTTCAATATCTTGCCCGGCCAAAATGCTGTTGAGGCTTTCGAGCACGTTTTCAAAAGTATCCGGCTGCTGGCTGAAGTGTTCGAGCAGAAACAGGTCGGGGCCTTCCACCAAGCGGTAATATACTTCGTTATTGCGGTTGCGCCAAGTGAGCACGATGCTGGGTTCGTCTTCGATGGTTTCCAAACCGCTGGCGACAAAATTACAGTTGTAGTGTGCCAATTTAGCCGCCGGTGCCCAATAGATTGTGGAAGTATCGTTCCACTGGCCGTCTGAAACAGGTTGGACGGCGGTTTCGGCATGCAGCAGCGCCGTTTCGAAATCCATCATTTCCAACACGTTTTCCGGCAGGCGTTCCGCGCCTTCCTTACTACGCGCATAGGCGAGAAATTGGGCGGGAATATCGTTGAAAAAAGGGGATTCGGGGCGTGCCTCTATCAAAAAACGGTGTTGCAGTTCCTGCCATAAACCGGCATCGGCAAAGTTGCTGCTGTCGCTGAAACACAAATCTAAAAAGCTGCGCAGGTTGTTGCGTACCAAGCGTGTATAAACGGCAAGGCGTTCGGGCGGTACGCCTTCCGGTGCGGGTTTGGAAGGGTCGCGGACATGGTCTGCCAGCTGCGCTTGAAATTCGGCACTGGTCACGGCAGCAGGATTATGCGGCATGACGGGTTTCCTCGGCTTGTTGCTGAATCGCGGCGATGCGGCCTACTTCGGCTTCCAACTCGGCAAACGGCGGGAAATTGCTGTCGCGCTCGAGCAAAGTAGGTACGCTGTGCGGCAGAATGCGGCAAGTGTAGTCATACAAATCCCACACGTCGGCACAAACGGGCTGGCCGTGCGTGTCGATCAGCAGATTTTCGCTTTCTTCGTCGTGCCCCGCCATGTGCATGTAGGTTACGCGGGCTACGTCCACACGCTTGATGTAGTCTTGCGGCTGCACGATACCGTGGTTAACGGCATTCACATATACATTGTTTACGTCGAGATGGATATCGCAATCCGCCTCGCGCACTACCGCGTTGAGAAACTCAACTTCGTCCATTTCGGCAATCGGGCTGTGTGCGTAATAAGAGGTGTTTTCGACCGCAATGCGTTGTTCGAGTATATCTTGAACTTGGCGGATACGGGCTGCGGTATGGCGTACCGATTCTTCGGTAAACGGCAGGGGCAGCAAGTCGTAAACATGGCCGAAATGGCTGCAATAGCTCAAATGCTCGGAAAAGAAACCGATATGGTATTGGCGCAGGAATGTTTTGATTTGTTTGAGAAAGTCAACCTGCAACGGATCTTGGCCGCCCAATGAAAGCGAGAGGCCGTGGCAGGCAACGGGAAAACGCTCGGCAACGGCATCGAATTTTTTACGCGCCGCACCGCCCATCTTCAACCAGTTTTCCGGAGCGATCTCAATAAAACGGATGGGGCTGTTTTCACGATCCAGATTCAAAAAATCATCGGCAAGGCTGCGTTTGTAGCCTAAACCCGCACCATACAGAGTGTTCATTTTGTCTTCCTCGGTTAAATGGGTATATTTGTATCAGAATGCTTCAAGCGCATACAAACATGCTGATAGAAAGATACCGGAAAAAAGGAAAGGCCGTCTGAAAGGACAAGACGGCCTTCCGTCAATTTAAGGTATTTAAAAGGATTAACACATCAGATGATTAGCTTCCGCACTTGCCCTCGCCGCATTTGCCTTCACCGGCTTTTGCAGATTTTTTCTTGCCGTGTGCGCCGCACTTGCCTTCGCCGCATTTGCCCTCACCGGCTTTGGCGGATTTTTTCTTGGCGTGTGCACCACATTTACCTTCGCCACATTTGCCTTCACCGGCTTTAGAAGCACCGCACTTACCTTCGCCGCAAGCACCTTCGTGTGCTTTTTCGGCGGATACGGGGGCTTTTACAGGGGTTTTACCGTGTGCAACGGCGGCTTGGCTGCCTAACAGAGCCAAAGTACCGGCCAATGCAATCAAAGATGAGGTTTTCTTCATGTTGACACTCCTTAATGAAATAGGGGTTGAAACCGACATTTAAATGGTTTAAACAGAATGAGCCGTCTGAAAAAAGTAGTCGGCAAAATGGTTTCAGACGGCCACGGCATCAGGTGCTTATTTGCTGCCGCACTTACCTTCGCCGCATTTGCCTTCGGCAGATTTAGCATCGGCTTTGCTGCCGGCGCCACATTTGCCTTCGCCGCATTTACCTTCTTCGGCTTTGCTGCCGGCTTTGGCAGCCGCGCCGCATTTACCTTCACCGCATTTGCCTTCTTCGGCTTTGCTGTGTGCATGAGAAGCGGCACCGCATTTACCCTCGCCGCACTTGCCTTCTTCGGCTTTGCTTTCCGCATGTGAAGCCGCGCCGCATTTACCTTCGCCGCATTTGCCTTCTTCGGCCTTAGGTGCGGCCGCGCTTGCTGCGGCTGCGGTGGGCGCAGGTTGTTGGTTTTTATCTTGGCAACCGGCCAAAGCCAACAAACCCGCCAAAGCAATCAGAGAAGAAGTGGTTTTCATGTTTTTATACTCCTGAAATTAAATATTAAAAAATAAACGCTTTAAGTGAAATACACCGTCTGTCTGTATCAGACGGACTATACCGGAATGTTTTTGTTTGCTTTTTTAAACAACACATAATCCAACGATAAGCGGCCCATACCTTGGAATACCAGCGGCAGCAGAGCCACGAGATAAATCAATGCCATTTTGTAGCCGTTGTCGCAAACGTTGTAGCCGTTTCCGCCATGTACCGCAGCCCAGGCCACAATGGTTACGGCCACCAACACCAATGCTCCCCAGCGGCCGAACAGACCCAACACCAGCAACACCGGCACAATCAGCTCTGCACCCATAGCGGCAGCCCAGTTCACATCGGCGGGCAGTAAATTGAAGGGGAACGGGAAATCTTGCTGGATGGTGGCAAACCAGTTTTCGCCACGCCATTTGCCGATACCTGCCTCCCAAAATTCATAAGCGATAAACAGGCGCAAGCCCAATAAAGCGATATCTTTGCCCCATGTTTCCGAAAAGCGGTTTAAACAGTTTGTTTTACTCATCATGTTTTACTTGGAATGGTTAATCTGTGAATCATGCTCGAATAGACGCTGCGGTTGCGGGTTTCTTACATGCTTATATCAATTTCATTGCACATTTAAATCAAGCCGTTGATTTTTAACAAAACAAATTAAGTTTTAAACTTAAATTCGGGTAAATCTAAAAAAACAAAAGCATATTCGCAAAATGAGTAGGCATGAATTGAATACAGAGCTGCTCAAACGTTTGAGGCCGTCTGAAAAAACATATTGGTGTTTTTCAGACGGCCTCAAGCAGTATGGAAATATCACTATCTCAATATTGAGATCCGTTATCCGTATGGCGTTTCAACCCTCCGCCCAATGCTTTATACAGATCGGCAAGGTTTTCCAAGCGGGTTCTTTCGATACCGAGCAAAGCCATGTCGGCACCGTAACTGCTGCGCTCGGCATCCAGCAGGTCGAGTGCGCTGGAAACGCCGTGCTTGTAGCGCAGGCGCACCAAGCGCAGGTAATCGGCGTATGACTTACCCTGCTTGGCTGCTGCGGCGTAGCGTTTATCAAGCTGCTCACGGGCAACCAGCGCATCGGAAACGTCGCGGAAGGCATTTTGAACGGCTGCTTCGTAATTCACCACTTGAATCTGTTGGCGGATTTTGGCGGCATCCAAATTGGCTTTGTTACTGCCCCAGTTGAAAATCGGCAGATTGATGCTGGGCGCAAAAGCCCAAGTACTGTTGCCGCCCTGAAACAGACCGTTCAGCTCTGTCGAACCCGTGCCGATGGTTCCGGTCAGCCTGATACTCGGGAAAAATGCCGCACGCGCCGCACCGATATTGGCGTTGGCCCGCTTGAGCGAATGCTCGGCGGCGCGGATATCGGGACGGTTCAGCAACACGTCGGCAGTCAAACCCGCCGGCAGCCTGCTGATTTTATATTGTTTGCTTAAGGGCAGGCCGGCTGGCAAATCGTCGGGGATTGGGCGGTTGAGCAACACAGCCAAAGCATTACGCGCCTGCTCCCTGCTTTGCACGGCCGCTTCATAATCGGCTTGTGCTGCGGCAATCAATGCTTCCTGCTGGCGCACATCCACGGCGGAAATCACCCCTGCATTGTGTTTGAGACGGGCAAGCTTGTAGGTTTGCTCGCGCGTTTTCAACACATTTTGTGCCAGCTTCATGCTTTCTTCGGCGTAGCGTTCGTTGAAATAGGCTTTGGCAACCGAGGCAATCAGGCTCAGATGTGCCGAATCCCGTGCGGCGGCGGTATTGAAGTAACTCTGCTTAGCCGCTTCTGCCGTGCTGCGCACTTTGCCGAACAAATCGATTTCATAGGCGGTAATACCCAAACCTACCGTATAAGACGATGCAACGGTTGAACGGCCGGTTGGGCTTAAATCCTCGGCAATACGCGCACGCGAGCCGTTGCCGGAAGCATTGATGCCGGGAAGCAAATCGGCACGGGCAATCATATACTGTTTGCGCACGGCTTCGGCATTGAGTGCCGCCGCGCGCAGATCGGTGTTGCGTTCGAGTGCGATTTCAATCAAACGGTGCAGGCGCGGGTCGGCAAAATAATCCTGCCAACCCAACGAGGCCGCCTGAATACCGGTTTCAGGTTGCCGGTCGTGCGTGAAGGTTTCCGGCACGCTCACTTGCGGCTGCTCGTATTTGGGTATCATGGTACAGGCCGACAATGCCAAAGCGACGGCCGCCGCACTCAAAGCAGGTTTGAAATCCAATATGTTCATGTTTAATCCTTGTCGTTGTGCAGGATGCGTTTTTCTTCTTCGGTGAGTTCCGCACCGGCTTCGGCATCGGCCACATATTTATCTACCAGCTCGGGCGTCATACCCGCACCTGCGGCGTGCAGTTTGGCCCGCTCCAATTGGCGGGGGCTGTCTTTAAACAGCTTGCGCACCACCACAAAGAACAAAGGCACAAAAAACACCGACAATATCGTCCCGATCAACATGCCCCATAAAACGGTGGTACCGATTGCGCGCTGGCTGGCAGAGCTGGCACCGGAGGCGAAAAACAGCGGCACCACACCGAAAATAAAGGCAAACGAAGTCATGATAATCGGGCGGAAACGCAAGTGGGCCGCAGCCAGTGCCGCTTCCATCGCACTTTTTCCCTGTGCCTGCAAATCTTTGGCAAACTCAATAATCAGAATGGCGTTTTTGGCACTCAAGCCAATCACGGTAATCAAACCGACACGGAAATAAATGTCGTTGAGATAAGATGGCGGCATGCCGAACAAAGCACCGAACAAATTGCGCCCGCTCACACCCAGCACCACGCCCAAGAAACCCAACGGCACAACCAAAATCACCGCCAGCGGAATCGACCAACTCTCATACAGAGCCGCCAATACCAAGAATACGGCAACAATTGCAAAAGCATACAGCATCATGGTTTGCGTGCTGCCTTTGGCTTCCTCGCGCGACTGGCCTTCCCATTCCAAGCTGTAACCCTGCATGTCGTCAACCATGCGCTGCACTTCGGCCATCACCTCGCCAGACGAATAACCTCTGGCCGCCGCACCGCTGATTTTCATGGCAGGATAGCCGTTAAAGCGCACACTCTGCTCCATACCGTTTTGCCAGTAAACACGTGCAACGGTAGAAAGCGGCACCGCCACGCCCTGAGCGTTCGGCACGGTTAACGCCAGAATATCCGAAGGCTGCATGCGTGCGGAAGCATCGGCCTGCACGATAACTCGTTGCAGACGGCCGTTGTTGGGAAAATCGTTCACATAAGAAGAACCGATGGCGGTGGCCAATACCGAACGTATCGATGAAAAGTTAATGCCTTGTGCGGCAGCGGCCTGACGGTCGATTTCGATATGCAGTTGCGGCGCGTCTTCCAAGCCCGAAGCACGGATATTGCCGGCATCAAACATAGGGTTTCTACGCATTTTGTCGATCAGCTCGTTACGTTTCGCCAACAGTGCGTCATGACCGGCATTGTTACGGTCTTGCAGATACATTTCAAAACCGGAGCTGGTACCCAATTCCATAATGGCGGGCGGATTCATCACCAAAGCAAAGCCGTCGCGCACGCTGCCCATCAGCGCGCCGGTAATTTTACCTGCCACCGAAGCGGCATCGCTGCCCGGTTTGCTGCGCTCTTGCCAGTCTTTCAGAGTAATAAAACCGAAACCCATATTCTGCCCCGAACCGGCAAAGCTGAACCCGGATACTCCGATAAAACTTTCTACTTCCGGCATCGACATAATCACTTGGTTGGCAACGGCCAATGTTGCGTCGGTACGCTCCGCCGTCGCACCCGAAGGCAGCTGCACCAGCATCATCAGGCTGCCTTGGTCTTCAGACGGCAGAAACGAGGTTGGAATGCGTGTAAACAGCAAAACGGCCACGCCTGCCAGCATCACATACACCGCCATCATGCGCACAGACTTACGCAGCAATTTGGCCACCCAGCTTTCATAGCGGTGGGTGCCGTCTGAAAACTTGCGGTTAAACCAGCCGAAGAAGCCTTTTTTCTCGGCATGATGGCCCTTCGGAATCTGTTTGAGCAAAGTGGCACACAAAGCCGGCGTGAGCGTTAAGGCGAAAAATGCGGAAAACGCAATCGCAATTGCCATCGTAATCGCAAATTGGCGGTAAATATTACCGGTTGCACCGCTGAACATCGCCAACGGAATAAACACCGACACCAATACCGCCGTAATACCGATTACCGCACCCGAAATCTGACTCATCGCTTTTCTGGTGGCTTGCAGCGGCGGCAGACCTTCTTCGGCCATAATACGCTCGACGTTTTCCACCACCACAATCGCATCATCGACCACAATACCGATAACCAGCACCATGGCAAACATCGTCAATACGTTAATCGACATGCCCAAATACCAAATCGAAGCGAACGCACCCAACAGCGAAATCGGCACCACAATCGTCGGTATCAAGGTATAGCGGATGTTTTGTAGAAACAGGAACATCACCACAAACACCAGCACCATCGCTTCCAAAAGCGTATGCACCACTTTCTTGATAGAGATGCCCACGAATTTGGAAGTATCGTAAGGTGCCGACCATTTCATGTCGCCGGGAAAGAAACGCTGCAGCTGCTCCATTTTGGTGCGCACGGCCTCGGCGGTTGCCATAGCGTTACCGCTGTTGGACAACATCACCGCCATACCGACGGCAGGCTGGCCATTCAAACGGGTGGACGTGCCGTAGCTTTGGCTGCCCAGCTCGATACGCGCCACATCTTTCAGATATACATTGGCACCGCCGGTTGTCGAACGCAAAATGATATTGCCGAATTCTTCAGGTGTACTGAGCTGCCCTTGCGCCGTAATCGTGGCCGTGATGGTCTGCCCCTGCGGAGCGGGCAAAGCCCCCATCGTGCCGACTGAAAGTTGCGCGTTTTGACTGCTGATGGCAGACGACACATCGGCAAAAGACAAATTGAAATTTTGCAGTTTTTTCGGGTCCACCCACACGCGCATGGCACGTTGCGAGCCGAACAAACGGGCCTCGCCCACGCCTTCCACACGTTGGATTTCAGGCTTGATGTTGCGCTCCACATAATCGGCGATTTCTTCCGTATTCATCGTGCCGGAAGACATCATCAACACCATCAGGAAGTTAGACTGCGACTTCGATACGGTAATACCGTTTTGCTGCACGGCGGCAGGCAATAATGCCGTTACTTCCGAAAGTTTGTTTTGCACTTCCACCTGCGCCAAATCTTCATCGGTTTCGGGCGTAAACACCAAAGTTACCGAACCGCCGCCGCTCGAAGTGGCGTTGGTGGTCATGTAGTCCAACCCTTCCACACCGTTCATGTTACGCTCGATAACAGCCAAAACACTATCTTCCAGCACTTGTGCGGATGCGCCGGGATAAGTAGCCGTGAGCGTAATCTTCGGTGCGCCCACAGAAGGGTATTGGGAAACCGGCAGGCTTCTGATACCGATCACACCGGCAATAATCACAAATATCGCGATTACCCAAGCGAAAATCGGACGGTCAATAAAAAACTTAGCCATTTGCGCTCCTTATTTTGCCGCAGAAGCCGCTTTGGGCTGGGAGGCCGTCTGAACGCCCGGTGCGGATGCCGCTGCTTGGGCAGACGGATGGGCAGCTTGTTCGGCAGGCGCAACCCATTCTTTCGGCGTAACCTTAGGTGCACGCTGCATGGCCGCAATCGTCAAACCGTCCACAATCACTTTGTCTCCGGCTTGAAGGCCGTCTGAAATAATCCAGTTGCTGCCCTGCTGCTGTTCCACTTTCACCATACGCGGTTCCATACCGCCTTGGGCATTCACAATCATCACCGTATCCTGCTTACCGCGCGTTACTGCCTGCTGGGGAACAACAAACACATTTTCCATATCGGCAAGCGGCAGGCTCACCCGCACATACAGCCCCGACAGCAAAATATTGTCCGGATTCGGCACTTCGGCACGCAGGGTAACTTGGCCGGTGCTTTCATTCACAGTCGGATCGGCAAACAGCAGCCGACCCTTATGACCATATACCTGACCGTTTTCCAATTTAATATCTACGGCCACGGCACCGTTAACCGCTTTCATGTTTCCTGCGGCGATATTCTGACGCAACTGCATCATATCGGCGGCAGATTGGGTTACGTTCACATACATCGGATTGGTTTGGCGGATGGTAGCCAATTTCACCCCTGCGCCGGGGCTGACCAAAGTTCCCTCCGAAACAAACGATTGGCCGATAAAGCCGGAGATAGGTGCGGTAATGCGCGAATAATTCACATTGATCTGTGCGGAACGGATGGCGGCATTGGCCGCTTTCACACCGGCTTCAGCAGAACGCTTGGCCGCTACGGCCGCGTCGTATTCCTGCTTACTGATGGCATCGGCTTGAACCAAAGGCTTATAGCGCGTGATGTCGGCACTGGCTTTGGCCAAAGATGCCTGTGCAGTGGCCAACTGTGCCCGCGCGCTTTCCAAAGAAGCGGCATATACCGCATCGTCCAACTGATAAAGCGGCTGCCCGGCGCGCACATAACTGCCCTCCTGAAACAACCGCTTTTTAATAATACCGCCCACCTGCGGCATAATGTCCGCAGAACGGTGTGATTCCAAACGCCCCGGCAACTCCGTTGCAAGCGTTACATTTTGAGGCTGAACCGTTACCACGCCGACAACCGGAACCGGAGCCTGCCGCTGTGCCGCAGGTTTGCCGGCCGCCGCCTTCTCCTCTTTACCTTTTCCACACGCGGTTAAAGCCAAAGCCGTGGCCGCAGCCAACGCAGCCAGCCGTATTGTTTTTATTGTATAAGGGTAATAAGCCATAAGATCCTGTCTTTCCGCTGCCATATCGCAAATACACTTTATTTCTGCCGCGACCTTGTCAGCCTTCGCTCAAAGAGAACGAAGCGGCAACAGAATCAGCTCCGTAAAACCTCTACCGTCTGCAGCCTGCTACCTTGTATCAAAAATTAAGTTTATTTGCTGTACATGACGCTTTAGTCAAAAAGATGATTGCCGAACCGCGCAGCAAAATGAACAACCTAGCTTTCTGCGCATCCCTTTTCCTGAACAGAAAAAGGCACAATATCAGCATATTAATAAAACGCAGAAATTATACATACACTGTTGCATGTTAAAAAGTTGTTTCTTATAATCACAAAGAATTTTACAAAAACTAACCCTATTCACTACCATGAGAAAAACCAAAACCGAAGCACTGAAAACACGCGAACACTTGATGTTGGCGGCTTTAGACACGTTTTACCAAAAAGGTGTTTCCCGCGCTTCTTTAAACGAAATCGCCCAAAACGCCGGTGTAACCCGCGGTGCTCTGTATTGGCATTTCAAAAACAAAGAAGACTTATTCGACGCGCTGTTTCAGCGTTTGTTCGATGAGGCGCGCACGCATCTCGAAAACGATTTGAACAACGATGCCGCCAATATGCGCGAAAGCATGCACGCCAGCCTGCTGAATATGTTTCAGCGCATGCAAAACGATCCGGTGCATCACAAATTTTGCAATATTTTGTTTCTCAAATGCGAACATACCGAACAAAACCAAACCATCGTCGCCATCATCCATAAATACCAAAGCATGTGGAACGAGCTGCTCAGTGCGGTTTTGGCACAATGTATCAAGCAAAAATCGTTACCCGAAAATCTCGATATTCAGACGGCCGTGATTTATTTGAAAGCCGCTATCGACGGTTTGCTCTATCAGTGGCTGGTCAATCCCGAACTTCTCGACTTGCAAACAATCGGCCCGCGCTTTGCCGCAACCATATTCGGTACGCTCGAACATTGCACCACCCTGCACAAAACAGCAGTTTCTCCTTAATCGCCCTTTGCCACCCGCCCAAACAAATAAAGCCGTCTGAACAGTTTTCAGACGGCTTTATTCAATATACTGCAAACTACCCGGCCGGGTTTTATCTCACGATTTGGTCAAGCTCACCTTTGGCATAACGGGTGGCCATTTTTTCCAGCGAAACCGGTTTGATTTTAGAAGCCTGACCTTCGCAACCGAACGCCACATAGCGGTCGATACAGATTTGCTTCATCGCTTCAACGGTTTTGGCCAGATATTTACGCGGGTCGAATTCAGCAGGGTTTTCCGCCATAAACTTGCGGATGGCGCCGGTAGAAGCCAAGCGCAAATCGGTGTCGATATTCACTTTACGCACACCGTGTTTGATGCCCTCCACGATTTCCTCCACCGGCACGCCGTAAGTTTCACCGATGGCACCGCCGTGCTCGTTGATGATTTTCAGCCATTCTTGCGGCACCGAGCTGGAGCCGTGCATCACAATGTGGGTATTGGGCAACGCTTCGTGAATTTCTTTAATGCGGTCGATACGCAGAACATCACCTGTGGGCGGACGGGTAAATTTATACGCACCATGGCTGGTGCCGATGGCAATCGCCAAAGCATCCACTCCGGTATCGCGCACGAAACGGGTGGCATCTTCCACGCTGGTGAGCATTTGGTCGTGGCTCAGTTTGCCGACCGCACCCACACCGTCTTCTTCACCCGCTTCGCCGGTTTCCAAATTACCCAGTACGCCGATTTCACCTTCCACAGAAACACCGCAAGCATGGGAAAATTCAACTACTTTACGGGTAACTTCCACATTGTATTCGTAGCTTGACGGCGTTTTACCGTCTTCCAACAGCGAGCCATCCATCATTACCGATGAAAAACCGAGTTGAATCGAGCGTTGGCACACGTCGGGCGACGCACCGTGGTCTTGGTGCATCACCACAGGAATATGCGGAAACTCTTCAACCGCCGCCAAAATCAGATGGCGTAAAAAAGGCGCGCCTGCATATTTGCGCGCACCGGCACTGGCCTGCACGATCACAGGCGCATTCACTTGGTCGGCGGCTTCCATAATGGCACGCATTTGTTCGAGATTATTCACGTTGAAAGCTGGCAAACCGTAGCTGTTTTCGGCAGCATGATCGAGCAGTTGGCGCATGGATACGAGAGCCATAGAAAATCCTCCGGGTTCAAAATAAAAAATGAATGGATAACTTAAGACGCAATTATATCAGCTTCACCATTAAAACTACACGCGACAACATAAATAAACCGCCCGTTTGAGCATAGCCGGCCATGCTACTGACCCTGCCGACAAATCGGCCCCAGCCAATCAACTTAACTTTTACTACGGCTTACTACGGTGTTGCTAAACCTTAGCTCAAAAAACGGTTATGTAAGCCGCTAAAGCGGTAACAGAACCGGTTTCATACTACCCATACTTCCTGCGGCTTGCTGTCTTGCATTAATATTAGGGGCTGAGACCTTTGCAAAACCCTACGCCAACAAACAGCCGGAACATGCTTCATCATGTTCCGGCTGTTTTTGCGTAAAAAGTAGACAAGCTACCCCTAAAGTCCCCTTAAAGTGCCTCATTATGAGGCACTGCCTGCCTGTTCAGGCAGCAACAGGCACACCTATCCTGTTGGCCGCCTTCAACAGGTTCACACACATCGCCTTCAGGTGGCTTTGCGCCCTCACTTTGCCCAACCCGAAATAGGCTGCCCGGCCA
>NZ_LGZA01000012.1:0-56883 GCF_001308005.1 Neisseria sp. 74A18 | reverse complement strand
ATATAAAAATATTTGAATATCAGTTATTCATTATTAGAACCGCTCGGGATAATATCGCTGGAAAATAAAAATATCCTTAATACACGCCACCAAGAGCAATCCCGTTTTACCCCCCTGTTACTTTATCTACTAAGGAGATTGTTATGAGCGAAAACACCAACATTCCAACCCGCAATGCCGATCCGGCCGTGGTCGTGCAAGGGACTTCTCAAGACGATGTGCTGTACGGCAGCACCGGCAAAACCGTTATTTACGGTATGGCCGGTAACGACACCATTCACGGCCAGTCCGGCATGGATACCATGTACGGCGGTCAAGGCAACGACAGCTTCTACATCAAAGGCGCAGGCGACACCGTGGTTGAAAATGCCGGCGAAGGCACCGACACTATTTACAGCAGTGTCAGCTACACTACCCCGCGCCATGTCGAGAACATTACCCTAACCGGCAATGCCCGCATCAACGGCACCGGCAACAACGAAGACAACGTGATTACCGGTAACGACAACTACAACCGTCTGAACGGCGGTCGCGGCAATGACAGCATCTACGGTCAGGCCGGTGAAGACACCATCGACGGCGGCGAAGGTAACGACAAACTTTACGGCGGTGCCGACCGCGACAACATCTTCGGCGGCGCGGGCGATGACGTGCTCGACGGCGGCGAAGGCAAAGACGTGATGCGCGGTCAAGCAGGCGACGATACGTACTACGTTGACAACGTAAACGACACCGTAATCGAAGAAGCCGGCGAAGGCACCGACACCGTTTACAGCAGCGTAACCTATACCGCTTCGCGCAATGTCGAAAACATCACCTTGACCGGTAGCGGCAACACTTACGCTTTCGGCAATAACGCCGACAACATACTCACCGGCAACAGCGGAAACAACCGACTGAGCGCAGGCCGCGGTAACGACACCTTAAACGGCATGGACGGTAACGACCTGTTGATGGCAGGCGACGGCAACGACGTACTCTACGGCGGCGACGGTAACGATATTCTGCGCGGCGACAAAGGCGACGACCTACTAGACGGCGGCAACGGTAACGACAAGCTCGAAGGCGGCAGCGGCAACGACACCTATGTGTTCGCCAAAGGTTACGGCCATGACACCGTTTCAGACGGCATGGGCAGCAATACCGTGCGCTTCGGTGAACACATCGGCGTGAACGACATTACCGTTACCGAAACCGACGGCAATTGGGTTGTGAGCCTCAAAAACAGCGGCGACACGCTCACCATCCAAAACCAAACCCAAGCCGGCGAAACCGTTGCCCGATTCGAGTTTTCAGACGGCCTTTACACTGCGGCCGAGCTGTGGAACACACTCAACGGCTCATCCGCCAATCCCGATGAAGACCAAACCCTTATCGGCA
Organism: Neisseria sp. 74A18; assembly: GCF_001308005.1. Classification (NCBI taxonomy): domain Bacteria; kingdom Pseudomonadati; phylum Pseudomonadota; class Betaproteobacteria; order Neisseriales; family Neisseriaceae; genus Neisseria; species Neisseria sp. 74A18. The sequence goes on along the minus strand of NZ_LGZA01000012.1, from coordinate 55,503 downwards.
CCGAAAACGATGATGTGCTCGTTGGCGGCAACGGCAACGATACTTTGAAAGGTCTCGGCGGCAACGATACCCTGCGCGGCGGAGCCGGTGCAGACGTGATCGAAGGCGGCGACGGTAACGACAACTTTATCATTGCAGGCGACTTAACCACCGGCAGCCAGTCAACCAATCCGGCCTACGACAAAGTATTGGGCGAACCGCTTGCCAACCTGAACGGTAAAAACTGGGGCGAGGCGGCAAACGGAGAAGTGCTGCGCGGCGGCGAAGGCAGCGACACGCTGTATGTATTCGGCACCACCGATTTAAGCGGTACTGTTTTGGAAAGCATTGAAAAAATCGAAATGCCTTCCAACGTAACGCTGCGTGCCGAGCAACTGGCAGGCTTGAGCGTAAACGGCGACGGTGTCGGCACCTTACGCATCAAAGACGAAAGCGAGCCGACTACCATCACCCTGAGCGAAGACCAGCTCAAAAATGTGAAACATTTAGACATCGGCAGCCATGTGGTTATCGAAGTGAAAAACCTTGCCGCCCTCAAAGGCTTGGAAATCATCAGCGGCAACGGCACGCTGCGCTTTAAAGAAGCCAGCACCCTCACCGACAGCCATTCCGTTACCCCGTCGGTAAGAGTGGAAAATGCCGACGGCACATCTGCCTACGGTAAAGCCGAAGTGCTCGACAACATCGTATCGGCCACCGACGATAATGCCGTCAGCCAAGAAATCAAAGATTTAAGCTATCGAGATTTGCTGGCTGACAACGTGAAACAAGAAGGCGCAACCGTTATCACGCTCAAAGGCTCAAGCGGTAACGACTACATTTCAGGCGGTAATACCGGCGATGAATTGAACGGTGCCGACGGTAACGACGTTTTAGTGGGCCGCAACGGCAACGACCTTTTCGTCATCGAAGGCAAAGGTAAAAAAACCATCATCGACGGCGGCAGCGGCAAAGATACCGACACCATCGTGTTGAGCAATGCCAAAGAAGGCGTCGAACTCGATTTGAGCGCATTTAAAGGCCATATCGGCAGCGACACCACCATCCAAATCGGCGCAGGCGGCAGCCGCGGCGTAGCGGGCGGCGACGGCGACAAAACCAACCTGATGCTGATCATCGACACCTCGGGCAGCATGTGGGGGCAGAATATGGTCAACGCCCAAAAAGCCGCCGTTGAACTCATCGACAAATACGGCCAAGTAGGCGACATTGCCATCCGCATCATCGGCTTTAATAGTTGGGGTTATGTGCAGTTCAACGGCATGGATTCATGGATGAACAAAGCCGATGCCGTTGCCGCCATCAACACCCTGTATGCTTCCGGCAGCACCAACTACTATTCCGCTTTGGATACGGCCGAAACTGCCTTTGTCAGCAACCGCGGCAGCATATTCCACGAAAACGGACAAAACTTTTCCATGTTCCTTTCAGACGGCTACCCCAATACACCCGTTCAAATGCCCCGCCAGCTCCAATGGGAAGATTTTGCCATTAAACACAAAATCGTTTCCCACGCCATCGGCTTCGGCGGCATTTACTCCAAAGACGCGCTCGAACCGATTGCCTTCGACGGCACCAAAGTAGCCGATACCGCCGCCGACCGCACGCCCGGCCAAATCGAACCGATTTTGGAAGGCGACATCGGCAAGCTTTCCACCACCGTGAGCGGCACCGCCAAAACCGACTTTATCGAAAACGTGGCAGGCAGCGCCTACGACGATAAAATCACCGGCAACAGCCTCGACAACGAAATCAGATCGGGCGCAGGCAACGACACGCTCAACGGATTGGGCGGTAACGACAAACTCTACGGCGGTGCAGGCAACGATACCTACCACTTCGGCATCGGCTACGGCCACGATGTGATTTACGACAACCAAGGCAGCAATACCGTGCATTTCAACGGCATTTCGATGGGCAATATCAGCGTACAGGCCGTTACCAACGGCAACGGCATGCAAGACTGGGTGATTTCGGTTAACGGTCAAACCGCCGACACGCTGACCATTGCCAATCAGTCCGACAAAGCAGATGCCGCCGTTACCTCGTTTGTGTTCGCCGACGGCACCATGACCAATGCCGAATTGGCCAAACTGGCCGGTGTTGCCGCCAGCACAAGCAGCGTCGAAAGCACCGAGCCTGTTTTAGCCGTTACCGCTTTGGGTTCGACCACCGTGGCCGAACACACCGGCCCGGCTGTCGAAGTGCACGGCAACAACCTGCCCGCCGCATCCGAAACAACGGCAAACGCCGTTTCAGACGGCCTGCTCGACAGCAGCACCGGTTCGCTCGACAGCGCACTCGACAGCGTTCTGCCTGTTTCTGCGGCCGGCGGTTCGGTGAATGCCGTTGAAGCAGCCGTTTATGCAAACAGCGACGCAGCCGTGTACAACGACGACAACGCTTACGCCGCTGCCGTTATCTAAGCTCCGGCTTTAAAGCAACGCAAAGGCCGTCTGAAAAAATTTTCAGACGGCCTCAGACTTTTTTAACGGCATCCGCGTGACCGGCACGCCTTAATGATTAAAACCAATAAACTGATATCTTGGCAGAATAAAGTTTACTTGCCGGATGAACTTTTACGGCACCGCAGAATGCTGTGTCCCCTGCCTAATTTGTCGTGTATCTCCACCACTTGCAAACCGGCGCGTTCCACACAGCGGATCATGTCTTCTGAATGATAGATTTTGCTGTTGCCGTTGGCCATTACGGTGAAATAGACACTGGTTTGAGCCAAACAATAGGCGGCGGTTTCATATTTCTGTCTGTCCCAAAACGGCTCCATGATATAGAGGTCGGTCTCCGCGCCCATCGAACGGGCGGCACGGCTTAAGATGGAGATTACTTCTTCTTCGGAGAAACAGTCGAGAAACTGGCTCATCCAAACCGCATCGAAACCCGTGGGAAACGGCACTTCGGCATCCAGCAGATCGGCGGGGTGGCCGTGAATCCGTTCTTCACCGGTTTTGCCCGCCACCGCTTTGCGCATCAGGCCGATTTGCTGGGGCAAATCCATAATCGTTACCTCAACGTCGGCACGGTGAGCCACGCACTGCACCGCCCAGCGGCCGGTATTGCCGCCGACATCCAGTAGCTTTTTAACCGGTCGGGAAAATACGATTTCCAATGCTTCGGCAAACGAATTGTCGGAATAGTAATGGTCGAACGCAAACCATTTTTCCTGCGCCGTTTCAGGCAGCTGCGACAGCCCTTCGTAAATCGTGGGCCAATCGCCGAACACTTTCAACCCTTCGGGCTTGCCGTTTAACAAAGTGGCTTCCAAATCAAACAGACCCTGATAACACACCTCATGCACAAAATCCATGTTCACGCGCGCCATCTTGTCTTTGGTTAAAAACCAGCCTGCTTTAGAGATAAAGTAACGGTCGCCCTGAATCAGCACGGTGCCGATGGTTAGCGAAGATTCCAGCAACACTTGCGCCGCATAACGGCTCAACCCGGCACTGCGGGCAATTTCGTCCAACGTCATGCCGTTGCGCTCTTCAATCAGGCGGTCGAATATGCCGAACTTTACCATCAGCCGCGACACTTGGAACACAACCGGCGCAAAGGCAATCTCTTGTGCCAAACGCTGTGCATCGCCGGCAGAAAGCTGCTCGTTGGAATAACGTTTTTCTAAAGCAGGAAATAACTTCATAACGTATCAAATCAATAAAATAGAAAATTAATGATGAAACGGCAAACAACAGCCGCATTGAGGCCGTCTGAAAGCGAGCTTGCGGGCTTCGCTAAACATTTCAGACGGCCTCAAACCATATTACATATTAAGAGTCTGTTCAAAGCCTAAAAAGACTGAACCGGTTGATTATAACATTCCTAACCGCCGCCGACAGCGTACCAAGCCGCAGTCGCCATGCCTGCCGCCGTTTTTACAAACATAGCCGAACCACTTAAAAATAGTACATACGTCATACTCGGGCTTGACCCGAGTATCGTGATGTTCAGCAAATTTAGGAGATACTCGGGTCAAGCCCGAGTATGACAGTTGTGTTATTAAGTAAATTGATTAACTATACTCCCCTACCAAACAACAGCCGTCTGAAAAGCAGTTTTCAGACGGCTGCCCGTTAGGGCGATGATTCGGCTTCTCCGCTGCCTGCGGGCAGCTCCAATGCTTCTCCGCCGGCTTTTTCCGCCAAACTTTTTTCCAGCTGCTTCGAGGCTTTTACGCCCAGTTTGCGCAGTTTTTCGGCGCGGTTCACCAAATTGCCGCGGCCTTCGGAAAGCTGTTTGAACGCGGCTTGGTATTGGCTTTGCGCCTGCTCGATGTTTTTGCCGACGCTCTCCAGCGTGGTCACGAAGCCTACGAATTTGTCGTAGAGCTTGCCGCCTTCTTCGGCGATGGCGATGGCGTTTTGGTTTTGCTGTTCATTGCGCCAAATATTCGCCACCGTGCGCAGCGTCGCCAGCAGGGTGCTGGGGCCGACGGGCATGATGCGTCTGTCGAAGCACTCTTGAAACAGGTTGTCGTCGTGTTGCAAGGCCAACAGGTAGGCGGGTTCGACGGGGATAAACATAAACACGAAATCGAGCGTGTTCACGCCTTCGATATGGCTGTATTGCTTGAGCGACAGGCTCTTGATGTGGGCGCGTACGCTGGCGGCGTGGGCGGCGAGTGCGCGTTCGGCCTCTTCAGGCGTTTGCGCCTGCGTGTAGCGCACATAGGCGGTGAGCGATACTTTGCTGTCGATGATGATTTGTTTGTTGTCGGGCAGGTTGACCAGCACGTCGGGTTGCAGACGGCGGGTGCTGCCGTCTTCTTCGTGGCGCACGGAGGCCGCTTGAACAATATATTCGCGCCCTTTCACCAAGCCGGAATTTTCCAGCACGGTTTCCAAAACCATCTCGCCCCAGTTGCCCTGCGTTTTGTTTTGCACGCCGGTGAGCGCGTCGGTGAGGGCTTTGGCATCGGTGTGAAGCTGGGTGTTGAGGGTTTGCAGGCGTTTGAGTTCGTTTTCAAGCGTGAGCCGCTCTTTGGCTTCTTTTTCGTAAGTGCTTTGTACCAGCTCGCTGAATTTGCCCATGCGCTCGCTGAGCGGAGTGAGCAGGCGGTTGATGTTTTCGGTGTTGTGTTCGGTAAAGCGTTTGGTTTTTTCTTCGAGAATATTGTTGGCGAGATTTTGAAACTGGTCGGTTAAGCTTTGGCGTGCTTCGCTCAACAGGGCGAGTTTTTCTTCCGAGGCAAGGCGTTCCTGCTCGATTTGGGTATGCAGCCTTTCGTTGCGCACTTTCAAATCGGCCACGGTTTGCTGCAATTGAGCATAATCTTCTTTCAGACGGCCTAATTCGCTTTCGCGCGCCTGCAAGCCTTCGATGTGCTGTTTGGCGGCGGCAAAGCGGCTGTGGATTTCCTGCACTTCGGCCTGCAAATCCTGCGCGTGACGGCGGCTTTGCGCCAGCTCGTTTTGCAGCGGCTCGATCTGGCTGCTGCGGGTTTCGGCGGCGGCAAGGGCGGTTTGGGCCGTCTGAAATTGCTGTTGCAGGGCATCAAGCGCGTTTTCCGCCTCGGCCTGCTCTTGCGCGGCGAACTGGTATTGCTGGGTGCGTTCGGCAAGCTGCCCGTTCAAGCGGTTTTGCTCGGCCTGATGTTTGTTGCGCAAAATCAGCCAAGTGATGAGGATGCCGAAAAAGGCGGCGGCAAGGGCGGTAAGGATGAGGTAAAGCGTAGATGTGTCCATAATGAAACAGGCCGTCTGAAAATGATAAAGCGCGTGCACTATATCATGTTTCAGACGGCCTGTTTCAGACGGCTCGAGACCTTTGCTTATCAGTCTTCTGCATCTTCCGGATCGGTACTCAAATAGCTGCTTTGCTTGAGCGCGTGCATAAATTCGGCGGTAAACAGTTTGCGCTCGGTCGATTTAAGCTGCGCCCAGCGGGTTTTTTCTTCAAAACGGTTAATCACTTCGCCGGTGGAAAGATGCACATAGTGGAGCATGTCTTCAATGGTGTCATGCTCTTCCATGCCGCCGAATTCTATATTGCCGTTGTCGCGCACATACACGTTTACCGAATCGGTATCGCCGAAAAGGTTGTGCATATCGCCGAGAATTTCCTGATACGCCCCCACCATAAACACGCCTAAAACATACGGCTCGCCGTGTTTCAAGTCATGCACGCTCATGCTCGATTCGATGCTTTGCTGATCGACATATTGGCTGATTTTGCCGTCTGAATCGCAGGTTAAGTCTTGCAGCACGGCGCGGCGCGTGGGGCGTTCGCTCAAGCGGTGCAGCGGCATAATCGGCAGCACTTGGCCGATGGCCCATGTGTCGGGCAGGCTTTGGAACACGCTGAAATTGCAGAAATATTTGTCGGCCAGCTTATCGGTAAGGTCGTCGTACACCTGCCGTTGCGAACGTCTGCCCGCCTGAAGCTGGTTTTTCAAACGGCGGCACAACACGGCATGAAGCTGCTCGGCCAAGGCTTTTTCTTTCAGCGGCACTTTGCCTTCGAGATATTGCTCGGTGACTTCGGTGAGATAATGGCCGACGCGGTAATAGGTTTCGGTTACCATTTCGCTGTCGTTGGTATCCAGCAGCGTAATCAGTTTTTTGGTGGCAAACGACAAATTTTCGGCATCGGAAATTTCCGGCACTTGCTCGGGCAGCCGCTCCACATCGGTGACATTCATCACCAGTACCGCATGATGCGCCGTCATCGCGCGGCCGGATTCGGAGAAAATATGCGGATGCGGCATATTGTGTTCGTTGCAATATTCGGCCAGCATCGACACAATCACATGCGAATATTCGCCCATATCGTAGTTGATGGAGCTGGCATTGCGCGAGTGCGTGCCGTCGTAGTCCACACCCAAACCGCCGCCCACGTCCACATACTCAATCGGCAGCCCCAGCCCGCGCAGTTCGGCAAAATAACGCACCGCTTCTTTAAAGCCCATGCGGTAATCGGCGATATTGGAAATTTGCGAACCCATATGGAAGTGCATCAGCTTCACATTGTCGGCCAAACCCGCTGCCGTGAGCTTTTCCACCGCCGAAATCAGTTGCGCGGCAGAAAGGCCGAACTTGCCTTTTTCGCCGCCCGTATCCGCCCATTTGCTCGACGACAGCGACGACAAACGCACGCGCAGGCCGATATTGGCTTTGATGCCCAGGTTTCTCGACTCCTGAATCACCAAATCCACTTCCGATTCTTTCTCAATCACGATAAACACTTCATGGCCGAGCCGCTGGCCGATGAGCGCAAGGCGGATGAAATCGCGGTCTTTATAGCCGTTGCACACAATCGTGCCGCCTTTGGGTGCAAACGCCAGCACAATCATCAGTTCCGGTTTGGAACCGGCCTCCAAACCGATCGACACCTGATCGTTTTTCGGCACGATGATGTTTTTCACCACCGATTCCTGCTGGTTCACTTTAATCGGATAAATCGCCGTATATTTGCCCTGATATTCGTTTTTGCGGATGGAGCGGTTAAACGCCGCACACAGCCGCGCCACACGGTCTTGCAGAATATCGGGAAAGCGGAACAGCATCGGCAAATCCTGCCCGCGCTCGTTGAGCTTAGCCACCAAACCGTATAAATCGACTTCGGTATCACTGTTGTTGTTGGGTTTGACCATCACATGACCGTTTTCGCCCACCGAAAAATAACCGTCACCCCAATGGCGGATACCGTAAAGCGACGCGCTGTCTGCTGCCGACCAAGTCATATTCAAAGCCCTCAAAACTGGATGGATAAACGGCGGCATCATAGCATAAGCGGCCGACGGGTCGGGGAAATTTCAGACGGCCTTACTTATATTCCCTACTTATATTGATGTGTCAGCAATCGTTTTGCGCTGTAAAACCAACGGGAACGGTTAACGTAAACGGTGTATCGGTGTAGTCGTCCAAACCTTCGCATTCAAAGCAATAAACGCCTGTTATCGTCACAACAACACCGCCGTTTGCAGCGGCTTGGAAAACCAAAGCGGTAACGTCAATCGGATGGTGCACTTCATCAAGATAAATTGATCCGTCGATATAAGGCATGGTTGGCGTGGCGGCGGCATCGTTGAGGGGAAATTGAAATGACCGGCTGATTAAATCTTGCGGTTGGAGCGAGGGCAGCCTGATATTGTCGAGGCGGATTTCGGTTTCTTCTTCGCAATCTTCGTTCCATCGAAACGGATGCAGAGCAACGGTTAAGGAAGCATCGTCGGGCAAACCGGATAAAACGGCGTGGCGCGGGCGCAAAAGCTGTGTGGGAAAATAGGTCATTGCAGGCTTTCTGAAAATAAATCATTGGTGATTGGACACGCACGGCAATTGTGCGTTCCGAGCAATCCGATACCTTTGTGCCCAATGTGGATGCCGTGCAAAAAATAACAGCACGGCAAGTGCAAACAATGGCCAAACGGGTTTTTGCAAAGATCTCTCTTGATCTATGGCATATTCAGTTAGCCTGCGTTTGCAAGAAGCCCGCACATTGGCCTTCGATTTGGTTTTTTACTCTCGAAGTTTGTTCAAAGCCCGGGCTAATCGGCTATAATGCGTGCTCGTTTTACTTTCTTTAACTTAAATATACATTATGAATACCTCTCAACCCAGCTTGTTGGAACGCCTGTTCAAATTAAGCGAACACGGCACGAATATACGCACTGAGATTATGGCCGGCTTCACGACCTTTCTCACCATGTGCTACATCATCATCGTCAACCCCGGCATCCTTTCGACTACAGGCATGGATTTCGGTGCGGTGTTTGTAGCCACCTGTATTTCCGCAGCCATCGGCTGTTTTATTATGGGTGCGCTGGCCAATTATCCGATTGCCCTCGCCCCCGGCATGGGCTTGAACGCCTACTTCACGTTTTCGGTGGTAAAAGGCATGGGCGTGCCGTGGCAGGTTGCTTTGGCTGCGGTGTTTATGTCGGGCATCATCTTTATTTTGTTCAGCTTTTTCAAAATCCGCGAAATGCTGGTCAATGCCCTGCCCATGAGCTTGAAAATGGCCGTTGCCGCCGGTATCGGCCTGTTTTTGGCTCTGATTGCGCTGAAAGGCTCGGGCCTGATTGTGGCCAGCGAAGCCACTTTGGTGAAAATGGGCGAGCTGTATGTGATCGAAAACGGCGTGAAACTGCCCAACTGGCCGGTTTTATTGGCTTTGCTGGGCTTTTTCATGATCATCGTGCTGGATTATTTCCGCGTGCGCGGTGCGATTATTCTCAGCATTTTCGCCGTTACGCTGATTTCCATTTTTTTGGGTTTAACCGAATTCAAAGGCTTTACGGCACCGATTCCCAGCATTGCGCCTACCTTTATGCAGATGGATTTCAACGGCCTGTTTAACGGCAGCCTGATTGCCGTGATTTTCGTCTTTTTTCTGGTGGATTTGTTCGACAGCACCGGCACGCTGGTGGGCGTATCTCACCGTGCGGGCTTGCTGGTGGACGGCAAACTGCCGCGCTTGAAAAAAGCACTGTTCGCCGACTCTACCGCCATCGTAGCGGGCGCGGTATTGGGCACGTCGTCCACCACACCTTATATCGAGAGTGCATCGGGCGTATCGGCAGGCGGCCGCACCGGTTTGACCGCCATCACTGTGGGCGTGCTGATGCTGGCGTGTTTGTGGTTCTCTCCGCTCGCACAAACCGTACCCGGTTTCGCCACCGCACCCGCCCTGCTCTACATCGGCGTGCAAATGATGCGAAGCGTGCTTGAAATTGAATGGTTCGACATTACCGAAGCCGCTCCGGCCTTCCTGACCATTGCTTTCATGCCCTTCACCTATTCGATTGCCGACGGTATCGCCATGGGCTTTATCAGCTACGCGGTAATCAAACTGCTGTGCAACCGTTCTAAAGAAGTACCGCCTATGGTATGGATTGTGGCCGTGGCATGGGCAGCCAAATTCTGGTTCTTGGGTGCTTGATACTCCGTTAATCATTCCGAACGATGCGTTCAGGCATTCAAACAATAAAGGGCAGATGATTCTGCCCTTTTTGTTTTTCAGACGGCCTCACACTTCAAGGCACGCCATATATTAAATGCCGTTATCTCAACACCACATCGTCCGGCAATTCGTTGTCGCCGCCGTTACATCCTTCACTGCGCGGCAGATGCTCGGTCAACAGCCCGTTCACTTCACGCAAACCGTTTTCCAAACCCGTTACAAACGCACCTTGGCGGAAAGCTTCGCGCATGGTTTGGCAAACGTGCTGCCAGTCCGCATCATCGACTTTGGCTGCGATACCTCGGTCTGCCACGATTTCAACCGCATGATCGGCAAACGAAATATACACCAGCACGCCGCTGTTCATTTCTGTGTTCCATACCCCCAACTCGCCGAACCACTGCCACGCACGGGTGCGGGTATCCAAACCGCGCAGCACCTCGGCACTGGGGTAGCGGGATTCGACCACGAAGCGTATCTGCCCGTAGTGATTTTGCTCCGACAAACCGATTTCTCGGCTGATGCGCTGCAAATCAGAAGTAGGCAGATAGCGTTCCACCCTAAAGCGCGGATGCAGCCAATGCTGCCATAACCGTTTGAATTTATTTTGTTCCATTACCATCCTCCCGATGCACCGCCGCCGCCGAAGCCGCCGCCTCCGCCGCTAAATCCGCCTCCGCCGCTGCTCCAACCGCCCGAGCCGCCGCCGAATCCGCCGCCAAAGCCACCACCGCCGAAGCCTCCCCCCCTACCGCCTCTGCCGCCACCGCCGGAAATGAATGCGCCGCTGCCCAAGGCAAAAGCCAATACCGTGCCGAACAATCCGGCCAATATGCCGATAAACACGCCCAAGCCCAGCACAAGCGCGGCAACAAATACCAAACCGCCCGTTGCCAAGCTGCCGAAAGTACGGCCAAATAAGGCTTTTAAAAACGCGCCGGCAAAAAACGGCAGAATCAACAGCATCATCCAGCCTTCTCCACCTTCATCGGCGTAAGACGCAGTCGGCTCGACTTCAGGCAAACCCTCGCCCGCAATCAGTTTTTCCACCTGCACCACCGCTGCGGTAATCCCTTCGTCGGTTTGGCCTGCACGCAGATACGGGCGCAATACGTCTTCGAGAACCCGTTTGGCGTACACGTCGGGTATTGCGCCTTCCAAACCCCGGCCCACGGCAAGATGGGTTTTACGTTCGTCGCGCACCAGCAGCAGCAACACGCCGTCGCTGATGTCTTTTCGGCCGGGCTGCCAAGCTTCCATTACCCGGGCGGCGTAGTCAAACGGCGTTTCCGGCTCGATCGTCGGCACGGTCAGCACCATAATCTGGCTGCCTTTTTCGCGGCTGTATTGCAGCAAGTGTGCGTTCAGCTGCTCTCTGGCTTGCGGCTGCATCATCTGCGCCGTATCCATCACAGGGGCGGTAAGCGCAGGCACCGGCGTCAGCTCGGCGGCAAACAGCCACACGCTCGCCAGCATCATGGCCAGAAACGCGCCGAAGCGTTGTATTGCAGATTGCATGGAATTCCTCTTTACAAAACAGATTTCAGATTTTCTGACGGCCCCATCCTATGCTATAGGCCGTCTGAAAACACGGCAGGCGCAACCCAAGCTACTGGCGCGCGCCCGCCATAATCACCGCCATACCGCTCAGGCACAAAGCCACGCCTATCCAGTCGGTGAGGTGCGGTTTCACACCGTCCACCGCCCACAGCCACAGTAAGGCCATGCTGATATACACGCCGCCGTAAGCGGCATACACTCTGCCGCTGGCGGTCGGATGCAGCGTCAGCAGCCAAGCGAATGCCGCCAAACTCAAGGCGGCGGGCAACAGCAGCCACGGCGAACCGTTTTGCCGCAGCCACACATAAGGCAGGTAGCAGCCGATGATTTCCGCCAAAGCCGTAGCCACAAACAGCAACAGGGTTTTCAGCATCGTTTTCCGTCAACGTCAAAACACAGGCGGCCATACATTTCAGACGGCCTCACGCTTCAACAGAGGCCGTCTGAAAGCATCAGCTTCGAACATTAAAACTCTACTTTCGGCGAAGTAGAAACCGCTTTTTCGTTTTCAACCGTAAACTGCGGACGCGCTTTCATGCCGAAAATCATCGCCGTGATGTTTTGCGGGAACTGGCGCAAAGTCGTGTTGTAGGTTTGCACCGATTTGATGTAGTTGTTGCGCGCCAAAGTCACGCGGTTTTCAGTGCCTTCGAGCTGCGCCTGCAAGTCGCGGAAGTTTTGGTCGGCTTTCAGTTGCGGATAGTTTTCAGACACCACCAGCAGGCGGGATAACGCGCTGCTCAATTCGCCTTGCGCTTGGACGTATTGCTTCATTTTTTCTTCGTTGGTGGCATCTTCCGCCGTCATCTGAATACTGCCGACCTTACTGCGCGCTTCGGTTACATCGGTCAGCACTTTTTCCTCATGCTTGGCGTAACCTTTTACGGTATTGACCAGATTAGGAATCAAATCGGCACGGCGCTGATATTGGTTGAGCACCTCAGACCAAGCCGCATTGGCCGCTTCGTCCTGCGTCTGCATGGTGTTATAGCCGCAGCCGCTCAAAGAAAACAGGGATGTGAATACAGCCAAAACGGCCAGCCATTTTTTCAACATAAAGATTACTCCGTGATTAATCGTCAATATCGCTTTCAGACGGCCTCAACCCCAAAAGAAAAAGCAAGAAACATGCCGTCTGAAATCCGCCCGACAGTATAACCAAAACCCTTCCTGTCAAACGTAAAGTTAAGACAAACGGTATCAGCATTGTTTCCCTAAGCTTATGCCGAAATTACAATTCCTTACATTTTAAACGGCTAACCCATTGCTCCCGCAAAACGCCGAAGCCGCAGCCGCTACACTACATACGCTTTCAGACGGCCCGAAACTTGCTTTATAATAATCCGCGCAGCAACGCATCCGCCGCTCAAACCATACGTCCATAACAAGGAAAACCCTCAAAGGAACTGTTCTCATGAGAATTCTGCTTACCGGCTCCAAAGGCCAGCTCGGCCGCTGCTTCAAAGACCGCCTCCCCGAAAACTGGGAGCTGATTGCCGCCGACTCCGCCACGCTCGACATTACCGACGCCGAAGCCGTGCTGAACATGGTTAAGAGCTTCCAACCCGACGCCGTGGTCAACACCGCCGCCTACACAGCCGTAGATAAAGCCGAAAAAGAGCGTGCCAAAGCCTTTGCCGTTAACGGCAGCGCCGTCCACAACCTTGCCGCCGCCGCCCGCGCCGTTAAAGCACGCTTTCTCCACATTTCCACCGACTATGTTTTCGACGGCAAAAGCAAAACCCCCTACACCGAAACCGCCCCGCCCGACCCCGCCGGCGCTTACGGCAAATCGAAACTCTCCGGCGAATTTCTCGCCTTGGCCGCCAACCCCGACAGCCTGATTATCCGCACCGCATGGGTATTTAGCGAATATGGCAGCAATTTCGTCAAAACCATTCTCAACCAAGCCGCCGCACAGCCCGAAATAACGGTTGTCAACGACCAAACCGGCTGCCCCACTTATGCGGGCGACTTGGCGCAAACCATGATCAACATACTCGATATGGACGCTTTCCCGCGCGGCATATACCACTACTGCGGCAGCACCCCCGTGAACCGTTTGGAATTTGCCGAACAGATTCTTCAAACGGCCTCCAATGTCCGCAGCGGGTTTACCGCCCCCGTTTTAAAAGCCGAAAGCGGCAACAGCGCCGAACCGCCCTTCCGCCCCGAATACAGCGTGCTCGACTGCAATAAAATCCGTAGCGGACTGGGCATCAACGCACCGGATTGGCAAAAATCGCTGGCCGACGTGGTTGCCAAGCTCAATCATTAAGCCGCCGAAACCGCCCATAACACATCAGGCCGTCTGAAACCCTATATTTCAGACGGCCTGATTCATTTCGATCGGGCAACTTATTCGTTATGTTGGGCAAGCGCAAATATAGCGTGAGACCTTTGCAAAACCCCCATCTGCGGCGCATTTCTGCGTTGTGCGCTGCTCGCTCGTTTGCCTATCTATATGATATGTCTGCACTCGCTGTGCTGCTACGCCTTGAACTGCATCCACATCTGGGGGTTTTGCAAAGGTCTCAGCGTATGTACTTGTTATTAAATTGCTTGATTAATTAAGAGCAAACTGTTCTGCTTCACTCCGTATCCGGCAATTCCGCCGAACCCATGCGCCGCAAAATAATATTCGTTTTCGCACGCAATGCTCTGTCGCGCGGGTTTTCGGCGTAATACAGCGGGCGCGGCACGCGGGCGGCCAGTTGCGCGGCCTGCTGTTTGGTCAGCTTGGCTGCCGGCTTCTTATAAAAATGTTGCGACGCGGCTTCCGCCCCGAAAATACCGTAGCCCCATTCGATGGAGTTCAAATACAGCTCGAAAATGCGGTCTTTATCGGTGGTGGCTTCCATCATCGCCGTAATCGCTGCCTCTTCCGCCTTGCGCCAATAGCTGCGGCTCTCGTTTAAAAACAGGTTCTTAGCCAACTGTTGGCTGATGGTCGAACCGCCGCCGCGGATTCTGCCGCTGCGCTGGTTGCGTTTGATGGCGTTGCGGATGCCGCTCCAATCAAAACCGCCGTGAGCGGCAAATTTGGCATCTTCCGAGGCAATCAGGGCTTTTTTAAGATTGATGGAAATTTGGTCGTAAGGCACCCAACGGTAATCCAGCTCCACGTCTTTGCCCTTATCGCGGAAATCGCTCATGCGCATACTCATAAACGCGGTTTTGTGCGGCGCCACGGCGCGGTAGGTAATGATGTTGCCGTACACATAGGCGTTAAACAGAATAAAGGCGGCAAAAGGCAGCGCAATCAGCCATTTAATCATTTCAGACGGCCTCTTTCATATATCGGATAACGGGCTTGATGTCCGGCTCGAAACCCCGCCACAAGGCATAAGCACACGCCGCCTGCCCCACCAACATGCCCAAGCCGTCGGCTGTTTTCTTTGCACCCGAACGGCGGGCGAAGTTCAGAAACGCCTGCGCGCCTTCGCCGTACACCATATCGTAGGCAAGTTCGCACGCGCCGAACACGCCCGCTTCTACATCGGGAATGCTGCCGCTCAAACCGCCCGACGTGCCATTGATAACAATATCGAAGTGATGATGCGGCAAAGCGTCCAACGGGGCCGTCTGAATGCCGAAACGCGCCGCCAACTCTTCCGCTTTGGCCGGTGTGCGGTTGGCAACGGTAACGGCGGCGGGCTGCCGCGCCAACAGCACGGGAATCACGCCGCGCACGGCTCCGCCCGCGCCCAAAATCAGAATCCGTTTGCCCGCAACCGCCACTTCCTGCGCCTGAAGAATATCGTTGACCAAGCCTGCGCCGTCGGTGTTGTCGCCGCGAAAACGCCCGCCGCCCAACGGAATTACCGTATTCACTGCACCCGCCGCCTGCGCCCGTTCGGAATGCTCGTCCACCCAATCGTAAGCATCGGTTTTAAACGGCACGGTTACATTCGCCCCCTGCCCGCCTTCGGCAAAAAAACGTGCCGCCGCCTCGGCAAACGCACCCGGTTCGGCCAAAATACGTTCATATTCAATCTGCACGCCTTCCTGCGCGGCAAACTGCTGATGGATTTGCGGCGATTTACTGTGTGCAATCGGGTTGCCGAACACGGCATAACGGGGCTTGGTGCTGTTCATCATAAAAACCTGCTGTGGAATAACCGACGTATTATATAGTGAAACCCACACCCTGCCGCATCCGTATCGCTTGTGCTGCAAAACCTTACAAATTGTTGACAATCTATACCCGCTAAACTTATATTTAACCGTCCTAGGCCGTCTGAAAAACACCTCGCCGAAACCGCGGCAAGGCAGATTTATTTTTACGCTGCCGCCTTTTTCAGGCTTGCTTATGGCACAATACGCCCATACCCGATTTGCGCTCCGCGCACTCCCAATCCGGCACGTTTTCATCTTCCCTATTCCCCAGCAGGAGCTTTATATGTCTGTTAAAGATGTTGTCAAACTGATTGAAGAAAACGAAATACGTTTCGTTGATTTGCGCTTTACCGATACCAAAGGCAAACAGCACCACTTCACGATTCCCTCGCGCGTTGTTTTGGACGACCCCGAAGAATGGTTTGAAAACGGCCAAGCTTTCGACGGCTCGTCTATCGGCGGCTGGAAAGGTATACAGGCTTCCGACATGCAGCTGCGCCCCGACGCATCCACCGCCTACATCGACCCTTTCTACGACGATGCCACCCTCGTTTTGACCTGCGACGTAATCGACCCTGCCAACGGTCAAGGCTACGACCGCGACCCTCGCTCCATCGCCCGCCGCGCCGAAGCCTACCTGAAATCTTCAGGCATCGGCGATACCGCGTTCTTCGGCCCCGAGCCTGAATTTTTCGTGTTCGACGGCATTGAATTTGAAACCCACATGCACAAAGCGCGTTTCGAAATCACTTCCGAAAGCGGCGCATGGAGCAGCGGCAAACACCTCGACGGCCAAAACACCGGCCACCGCCCCTTCGTGAAAGGCGGCTACGCCCCCGTTGCCCCCGTAGATGCCGGCCAAGACCTGCGTTCGGCCATGGTGAACGTGCTCGAAGAAATCGGCATCCCCGTTGAAGTGCACCACTCCGAAGTCGGCACCGGCACGCAAATGGAAATCGGCACCAAATTCAGTACCCTGCTGAAACGCGCCGACTGGACGCAAAACATGAAATACGTCATTCTCAACGTCGCCCACAACTTCGGCAAAACCGCCACCTTTATGCCCAAACCGCTGATGGGCGACAACGGCAGCGGTATGCACGTTCACCAATCCATTTGGAAAGACGGCCAAAACCTGTTTGCGGGCGACGGTTATGCTGGTTTGTCCGACACCGCCCTGTATTACATCGGCGGCATCATCAAACACGCCAAAGCCCTGAATGCGATTACCAACCCCTCCACCAACTCCTACAAGCGTTTGGTACCGCACTTTGAAGCACCGACCAAACTGGCTTATTCAGCCAAAAACCGTTCCGCTTCCATCCGCATTCCGTCGGTGAACAGCAGCAAAGCCCGCCGCATCGAAGCGCGCTTCCCCGACCCGACCGCCAACCCCTATTTGTGCTTCGCGGCTTTGCTGATGGCGGGTTTGGACGGCATTCAAAACAAAATCCACCCGGGCGACCCTGCCGATAAAAACCTCTACGACCTGCCGCCCGAAGAAGACGCATTGGTGCCGACCGTGTGCGCTTCGCTCGAAGAAGCTTTGGAGGCATTGAAAGCCGACCACGAATTTCTGCTGCGCGGCGGCGTGTTCAGCAAAGACTGGATCGACAGCTACATCGCGTTTAAATCGGAAGACGTGAAACGCATCCGCATGGCACCGCATCCGCTGGAATTTGAAATGTATTATTCGCTGTAATACCGATACTAAAACACCCCGAGCCGCCATGGTTCGGGGTGTTTTTTGTTGTAGCAACATAGATCATGCTTGATCAACAGGCAACTCACTTGAGGCCGTCTGAAAAACACTATCAGTTTTTCAGACGGCCTCAACATTCAACAACCCTGCCCCGATTGCTATTCCGCTTTTTGGAGCAAGGCAAAACCTTCCTGCTTATTACGCGGCCGCGCACCTTCCCAAATCAGGTTCCAACCGGTAGGCGCGGCGCTGCCTTTGGGCTGTTGCACCAAACGGTAACGGCAGCTCGGATGATCGGTTTGCAGCGGCAGCGTGCCGTATTGCCGCCACACGATACGGGCGGTTTCAGCGCTGCCGTCCACGCCGATACATTGGCTGCCCTCGGAAACCGATTGCGCCAAGCCCGCAGGCAGTGCGGCTTCCATCTGCTTCACCACCGGCGCATGGCTTTTGGCTGCATCAAGCCACGGCAGAAACAGCGTCATCATCAATGCCCACACCAGCGTAACCCCTGCCGCCCAGTTGGTTACGGCTTGGCGGCCGCGGATATGGCGGCGGGTAATCGCCCACAACCACACAGGCGTAAACAAAACTGCCACCACCATCGGCATAATGTCGATATCGGGCGTGTAATACGGGCTGAAATATTGCGAACGCTCCGCCAGTTTTTCCGGCCAGCCGTAATTCATGGCAAAAAAGCCTATCCACAGAAACACCGCAAACAGGCCGAAAGCCATAATGCCGAACCAATTGATAAACGCCGCCGCACCGCGGCGCAACGCGTCCAGCTTCGCCGCTCCGAGCAAAGCCAGCGGCGGCAGCAGCCAAATCAGGTGATTGGCGTTGCGGTGCGGATTCAGTGCAAGCAGAACCAGCATCACTGCCAGCCATGCTACTGCAAGCACGCCCCACTTTTCAGACGCGAGTTTGGTGCGCGTTGCCGTCCACACCGCCAAAGGCCACGCAGGGAAAGCGAACCACAGCAGGTTTTTCAGAAAATACGGCAGCGAAAAGGCCGTCTGAAAATGCCCGATTCCACCGAACGGGCCGAATATATATTGACCCGTCCACAATCGGAACGCCTCCATATCGGTTTTCGACAAGGCAAACAGATGCACCGCCATCAGCGGCAGCGCAAAACACAACGCGCCAACCAAAGTCAGGTAATAACGCTTAAACCGCCACAACGGGCTAACAGGCAAGGCCAGAGCCAACATCATCAGCGCAATGGGCAGCAGCAAACCGGCCGATGTAAACAGCAACGCCCAGCCGCCACCAAGCAGCAGCGATGCCATAATCACGCGCGTCTGCACCAAAGCGAAGCCATACAAGCACATACCGAGCGCGGCAAACACCACGGCATAGCCGCCGAGGAAGTGCGCCATCGTTACCAAGCCCGCACAGCCGATCAGAATCAATGCCACGCTGCGCCCCTGATGTCGGCCCAAAAAGCGGAACCCCGCCTTGCCGCAGCACACCAGCCCGACTACGGTAAACAGCACGCTGGCGAAACGCGAAGCGGAATAAGCATCGGCCACATGCGGCGAGAGCAGTTTTTGAAACCATGCCGACACCCAAACATACACGGGCGAAATATCGAAATAAGGTTTGCCGAGTACCTCGGGCAGCCAAGTTTTGCCACCGTTGGCAAATGCTTCGACAGCGGTAAACACCGCCGGCTCGGCAGGGTTCCACAAATCACGCGAAAAAATGCCCGGCCACAGCCACGCAAAAGCCAACAGCAGCAACAGCCACGGTTTTTCTCGAGAAGCAGCGGGAGAACGGGATTCGGGCGGAGTGTAGGTCAACATGGGAAAACAAACGAAAAATAAATTGCGCTAAGTGTAACAAATTACCGCACCGGCTTGTAAACCGAATACGGGCGGCACGTTCCGACAACAAGGTTTCAGGCAGGACAAGGCCGTCTGAAAGCAGGTTTTCAGACGGCTTTATCCTGCTTTTCTCACAGCAAACAGGCAAGCGGTTAAGTTGGCAGGCCATATCCGCTACAATACCGCTTCATCACCACTCGCCCTTTTCCGTTATGAAATCCCTGTTTGCCTTATTGCTGCTTCTGCCCGCCGCCTACGTTTCCGCCGCACACGGTTTGGCATTGGGTCAGCCCGTACTCCATCCCGCCGGTTTCCAATCGTTTCACTATGTGAACCCCAACGCCCCCAAAGGCGGCACGTTTACCATGCCCCTGCCCGGCGGATTCGACACGCTCAACCCGTTTACCCTCAAGGGCGACCACGAATCGGGCATCACCACACTCACGCTCGATACCCTGCTCGAAAAAGGCATGGACGAACCCTTTGCCATGTACGGCCTGTTAGCGGAAGACGTGTCGCTCGCTTCAGACGGCCTCTCCGTTACCTTCAAACTCCACCCCAAAGCCCGCTTCCACAACGGCGACCCCGTGCTGGCCAAAGATGTGGCCGCTTCGTTTAACACATTGGTCAAAGACCCCGCCGCCGCACCGATGTATAAATTCTACTGGGCAGACGTCGCGCGCGTAGATACCCCCGATGCCCGCACCGCAGTATTCCGCTTCAAAAAGCGCAACGCCGAACTGCATTTGATTTTGGGCCAGCTGCCCGTGTTTTCACACAAAAGCTACCCTAAAGGATTGGCTGCCGCCCCCAACACCCCGCCCATCGGCTCCGGCCCCTACCGCATCGGCAAAACCGAAAACGGCCGCTTGAGCGAGTTTGTGCGCGACAAACACTACTGGGCGCAAAACCTGCCCACACGCAAAGGCCGGTATAATTTCGACACCGTGCGCTTCAAATACTACAAAGACGAAAGCGTGCGGCTCGAAGGCATCAAAGGCGGCCAATACGACTTCATGCAGGAAAACGTCGCCCGCAACTGGACGCGCGGCTATTCCGATGCCGTCTTAAACAAACGCAACCTGAGCAAACACGAGTGGAAGCAAAACAACACCATCGGCATGCAGGGTTTCGTGATGAACCTGCGCCGCAAACCTTTCGACAACATCCTCGTGCGGCGCGCACTGATAGAAAGTTTCGACTTTGAAAGCGTCAACGTGCGTATGTTTTACGGCGCATACCGCCGCAGCAACAGCTTCTTTACCAACGGCGAAACCGCCGCCCGCGGCAAACCCGAAGGCGCAGAACTCGCCCTGCTGGAGAAAGTACGCCCGCACCTGCCCGCCGCAGTATTCGACCAAAACGTGCCCGAACCTCCGGTTACCGACCCCGTATTAGGCGTACGCCCCAACCTGCTCAAAGCCCGCGCACTGTTGGAAAAAGCAGGCTACCGCTACCATCAAGGCGTATTGAAAGACGCGCAAGGCAAGCCGCTGGTGATCGAATTTCTCTCCCCCAGCAAAACCTACGAACGCATTACCGCCAAATGGCAGCGCGACTTGGCCAAAATCGGCATCCGCATGAACGTGCGCTTGGCCGACCCGTCTGTATTTCAAAAACGTATGAACGATTTTGATTTCGACATGACCATCGTGGTTTACGCCAACAGCGAAAGCCCCGGCAACGAACAAGCCAACTATTTCAGCTGCGCCGCCGCCCAAACCAAAGGCAGCCAAAACTGGGCGGGCGTCTGCCATCCCGCCGTAGAAGCCTTGTTAAAACATTTCGAACACTTCGAAAGCCGTGCCGAACTCGTAGCCGCTTCCCGCGCACTCGACCGCGTGATGCGCCACCAATACATCATCGTACCCAACTGGTACAGCGACAGACACCGCGTGGTTTATCGCGATCATTTCAAAGTGCCCGAACGCCATCCCAAATACTACCAAGCGATAGAATGGGCGTTAACTGCCGGCTGGATACAGCGCTGACACAAAAGCAGGCCGAGACCTTTGCCCCCATCTGCGGCGCATTTCTGCGTTGCGCGCTGCTCGCTCGTTTGCCTATCTATACGATATGTCTGCACTCGCTGTGCTGCTACGCCTTGAACGGCATCCACATCTGAGGGTTTTGCGAAGGTCTCTGGCCGTCTGAAAATTCCGTTTGTTGAGTTTTGGCGAAACTTACAAACCTTACTTTCAGACGGCATCAAACTTGTTCAGGCTTTTATCTGAATGGTGCAAAAATTCAGGCCGTCTGAAATGATTTCAGACGGCCTGAGCGTTTGATAAAAGTTTTTAGTCTGTAAATTTCTTGAATACCAAAGTGCCGTTGGTACCGCCGAAACCGAACGAGTTGGAAATCGCCACGTCGATTTTCAGATCGCGGGCTTCGTTGGCGCAGTAATCCAAATCACAGCCTGATTCAACGTCTTGCTCGAAAATATTGATGGTCGGCGGAGATTTTTGGTTGTGCACCGCCAACACGCTGTACACCGCCTCCACACCGCCGGCCGCACCCAGCAAGTGGCCGGTCATCGACTTGGTGGAGTTCACCACCACTTTGTAGGCATGGTCGCCCAGAGCCAGTTTCAAGGCGTTGGTTTCGTTGGCATCGCCCAACGGAGTGGACGTGCCGTGGGCATTCACATAATCTACGTCGGTAGGGTTCAAACCGGCATCTTTCAGCGCACGGGTAACCGCCAGTGCCGGGCCTTCTACGTTAGGCGCGGTAATGTGGAAGGCATCGGAACTCATGCCGAAACCGACCAGCTCGGCATAAATTTTGGCACCGCGTTTTTTGGCGTGCTCCAATTCTTCCAACACCAAAATACCGGCACCTTCGCCCATCACGAAACCGTCGCGGCCTTTGTCCCACGGACGTGAAGCGGTAGCGGGGTCGTCGTTGCGGGTTGAAAGGGCTTTCATGGCCGCAAAGCCGCCCATGCCGAGCGTACAAACCGCGCCTTCGGCACCGCCTGCAATCATCACGTCGGCATCGCCGTATTTAATCATGCGGGCGGAATCGCCGATGGAGTGGGCACCGGTGGTACAGGCGGAAACCATGCCGTAGCTGGGGCCGCGGTAGCCTTTGAGAATGGTAACGTGGCCTGCGATCAGGTTGATCAGCGAACCGGGGATAAAGAAGGGGTTGATTTTGCGGGCACCGGTTTCCATCACGCTTTTGCCGGTAGCCTCGATGCTGGGCAAACCGCCGATGCCCGAACCGATGTTCACGCCGATGCGGTCTTTATTGAGACCTTCTACATCGTCCAAGCCCGAATCGGCAATGGCCTGCAAGGCGGCGGCTATGCCGTAATGAATAAATACGTCCATGCGGCGGGCTTCTTTGGGGCTGATGAATTCGCCGATGTCGAAGCCTTTTACTTCGCCTGCAATTTGGCAGCTGATATCGGATGCGTCGAAACGGGTAATGGTACCGATACCGCTTTTCCCGGCCAAGAGGTTGCTCCAGGCTGCGGCAATGTCGTTGCCTACGGGCGACACCTGCCCCAAACCTGTGATGACGACTCTTCGCTGACTCATAATGTTCTCGCTTTATGGGGTTAGACGTCTGCCGCCCGCTGTCGAAACGGAGGCAGGCCGTCTGAAACCGTGTTTATAAAAGTTTATAAAAGTCTGATAAGGCAAAAAGCCTCTGTTGGCAGGCAAAGCCGCAGCAGAGGCTGATTCATTTTATACCAGCGCAATCGGAAATTAGGCGCTGTGTGATTGGATGTAGTCGATAGCCAGTTGCACGGTAGTGATTTTTTCGGCTTCTTCGTCGGGGATTTCGCAACCGAAAGCTTCTTCCAGAGCCATTACCAATTCAACGGTATCCAAAGAGTCTGCACCCAGGTCGTCTTGGAAAGAAGATTCGTTTTTTACTTCGGCTTCGTTAACGCCCAGTTGTTCGGCAACAATTTTCTTAACTTGTTGTTCAATGTTTGACATGTCGGTCGGTCCTTATATGCCTTACGGCGGTTTTGAAAAAATTAAACTCGGTCGGATTGTACCGAATACTTTTAGAGTTTTCTATCGAAAAATGCAGCCTTGTGCATGTGTTTTAAACTGCATGGTGTTAGGCGGCATATTAGCATAGGCTTATTTTGAATCACAAGAGCCTTTTGGTTTCTGTTTAATTTCATTTATTTAGAATGCCGAACCTTGCAGTTTTCCGCTGGAAACACGCTGTTTTGCAAGATATGGGCATAGCGGTTTATACCGGGCGTGTTTGTTGCGAAACCGTTGTTTTCATACGGCCTATTGCTTTTTCTCTTGGTGCCGTGCCGTTCCGATGTAACGGTTTAGGAAGGCGAGAATGCAGGCAAATTCGGTTACGGATGCTTCCTGCGTGGTATTGCCGGTGTGCCCGCCGGAATCACCTGCATACAGCCATGCGGATGCGCCGTTTTGCTTGAGTTTGGCGTAAAACTTGAGGGCATGGGCGGGGTGGACGCGGTCGTCGCTTAGGCTGGTGGTTATCAGGGCGGGCGGATAAGGGCGGCCGTCTGAAAGATTGTGATAGGGCGATAACTGCGTTAAGGCCGTCTGAAAAGCCGGGTCTTCGGGGTGGCCGTATTCATCAACCCAGCTTGAGCCTGCAGAGAGATAGGGGTAACGCAGCATGTCGGTTAAGGGCATTTCGCATACCATCGCTCCGAAGGCTTGGGGTTGGCGCACGAAGGCGGAGGCGACAATCAGGCCGCCGTTGCTGCCGCCTTGCAAGCCGATATGTTTGGGCGAACTGAGTGCGCGGCGGGTTAAGTCGTCGGTTACGGCAAGCAAGTCGTCCACGCTTTTGTGTTTGTTTGTGCCTTGCGCAGCTTGATGCCAGCTTGGGCCGAACTCGCCGCCGCCGCGCACGTTAGCCAGCACGAAGGCATTGCCGCGCTCGAGCCAGTATTTGCCGATGGTGCCCATGTAGTGCGGCAGTTCGGGCACGGCAAAACCGCCGTACACATAAACGATGGTGGGCGTATCCGGCGTGCTGTTTTTGCCGACATGGTAATAAGGTATGCGGGTGCCGTCGGCGGATTGGGCGTGGAATTGGCGCACTTGGATGCCGTCGGCCTTAAACTGCACGGGCTGACGGCGCACGACGACGAGTTCCATCACGTTGAGGTCGAGTGCAAACAGGGTTAGCGGGGTGGTGAAATCGCTGGTCGCTATATAGATAACGTCGCCGCCCCACGGCTGGTCGGACAATTCCAACGCGCCTTGCGGCAGATTGGGCAGGGTGACTTCGTGCCAGAGGCCGTCTGAAAAACGCCATGCTTTCAGACGGCCTGATACGTTGTCGAGCAGGCTGGCGACAACGAAACGTTTGGTAGTTTCAACACTTTCCAGCGCTTGTGTTTCGTTTGGTGCGAACAGCAGTTGCGCCGCGCCGAGCGTGCCTTTGTTGAGTTTTACCGCCACCAAGCTGCCGGCGGGATAGCTTTGGTTGGCGCGCTTCCACTCGCTGCGCAAGTGCAGCAAGAGCTGTCCGGCGAGATAGCCGGAAAGTTCGCAGTCGGCAGGCAGGTTCAGCGGCAGGGTTTCGCCGTCGGCCCCCACTTGCAGATAGGTTTTGGTATAGAAGCCGTCTGAAGATTCGATTAGGTCGATCGGCGCGCCTTGGGCATCGAGGTAACGCCATGCGCTGACCATCATGCCGTCTGAATCCATGCGGTAAACGGGTGTGCTTTCTTCAAAGCTTTGGCCGCGTTCTACCAACCACACTTCGCGCGGATAGCCCGCTTGGGTGGTTTGGCGTTCGTCCCACGCGGGGCAAACCCACACGCTGTTTTCGTCGCGCCAAGAAATGTGGTTTTTGCCGGCGGGAAAGTGGAAGCCGCCTTCGACGATTTTGCCGGCATCCAAATCAAATTCGAGCGTGTAGGCCGTATCGCCGCCCGCACGGCTTAAGTTGAGCAAAACCATATTGGGCTTTTCGACATAATGCGATACGCCTCCGAGATACACGTCGTCGCCGAGAATGTCGTCGAAATCGGCCACGGAAAAGATATTGTGCCAATCGGGATAGCCGGAACGGTAAGATGCCGCCGTACACACCTGATACACGCCTTTAGGGTATTCGTCGTCTTGATGGAAGTGATACATGCGGGCGCGGTGTTCTTGGCAAAACGCAATCTGGCGCGGGTCTTGCAACTGCTTCACCATATCGGCCACGGTGCGCGCGAAGGCTTCGCCATCGGTAAATTGTGCTTGGGTTTCGGCATGGGCATCGGCCGCGAATTGCTGCGTGGCGGCGGAATCGAGGTCTTCCAGATAAAGATAAGGGTCGTGCATGGTGGGCAGGCCGTCTGAAAAAAATCGGCATTATAGTCAAATATTTCAGCCTTCACTATGCCCGCGCCCCGTCGTTTCAGACGGCCTCTGCACCGCCTGCCCGTTCTGCCGGGCAAAAAACCGCATCCGGTAATATTGAGTGGTTTTTCAAGGCTTACTATATAATACGGTTTTGACTACTCTGTTTTAGAATGACCTTATGGACATTGAAACCAAACGCCTGCACACACAATCCATGCTCGATAACGCCGAAATCCTGTTCGGCGAAGACGCCTGCCGCCGCGAACTTTTGCGCCTGGCCGGAGAAATCACCGAAGACTTGGGCGGCAAATATCCGCTGATTCTGCCTGTGATGGGCGGTGCCGTAGTATTTACCGGCCAGCTTCTGCCGCTGCTGCACTTTCCGCTGGATTTCGACTATGTGCACGTTTCCCGCTACGGCGACAAACTCAAGGGCGGCAATTTCAACTGGTTGCGCGCGCCCCAAGAAAGCGTGGCCGGCCGCCATGTGCTGATTCTCGACGACATTCTCGACGAAGGGCACACCATGGCCGCCATCAAACAGCAGGTATTGGATTTAGGCGCCGCATCCTGCTCCACCGCCGTTTTCGCCAACAAACTGATCGACAAAGAAAAACCGATTGCCGCCGACTATATCGGCATCAACGTACCCAACCGCTATGTGTTCGGTTACGGCATGGATGCCGCAGGCGCATGGCGCAATCTGGGCGCGGTTTACGCCTTGCGCGATACACAAGAATAAAACCGCACAGGCCGTCTGAACCGCTTTTCAGACGGCCTGCCCACCGCTTCAACAGGAACACACATGATAGGCCTACTGATTATTACCCACGAAGCCATAGGTGAAGCCTACCAAAGCCTTGCCCGCCACTTCTTTTTCGGCCAAACGCCCGAAAACATCCGCATTCTCGGCGTACACACCGACGAAGACCACGAAAGCATCATCAACCGCGCCCAACAGATGGTGGCAGACCTGCACTGCGTAGAAGGCGTGCTGATCATGACCGACATTTTCGGCGCCACCCCCTGCAACGCCGCCCGCCAACTGGTCGAAAGCGGCAAAACCGCCATGCTCACCGGCCTGAACGCGCCTATGATGATTAAAGCAGCCAACTACTCGCCCACGGCCACCGACTTGGCCGCATTTGCCCGCTCCGTGAAAGAGGCCGCCATCAGCGGCATTATCGACATCACCGAACCGCCCGAAGGATTACCCGTATGCTGAAACAGTCAGTCGAAATCATCAACAAACTCGGCCTGCACGCCCGCGCCTCCAGCAAATTCACCCAAACCGCCGGCCAGTTCCAAAGCGAAGTATGGGTCAGCCGCAACGGCAAACGCGTCAACGGCAAAAGCATCATGGGCTTAATGATGCTGGCCGCCGCCAAAGGCACGGTTGTCGAACTGGAAACCGACGGTGCCGACGAAGCCGCCGCCATGCAGGCATTGGTCGATTTGATTAACGACTATTTCGGCGAAGGCGAATGATATGTCTATCGTATTGCACGGCGTAAGCGCAGGCAAAGGCATCGCCATCGGCCGCGCCCACCTGATTACACGCGGCATGAACGAAGTGCCGCAATATGATTTGGACGAAACGGAAGTGGCAGCGGAAACCGCACGCTTCGATGCTGCCGTCAAAGCCACCCGCAAAGAACTCGAACAGCTGCGCAGCGCCATTCCCGAAAACGCCCCCACCGAATTGGGTGCGTTTATTTCGCTGCACCTGATGCTGCTTACCGATGTAACCCTTTCACGCGAACCCGTCGATATTATCGAAGAGCAGCACATCAATGCCGAATGGGCATTGAAACTGCAAACCGACAAACTGGCCGCCCAATTCGACGAAATCGACGATGCCTACCTGCGCGCCCGCAAACAAGACATGCTGCAAGTCGTGGAACGCATCCACAACAATCTGGCCGGCCAAGGCAACGAACTTACCCTCGACACAGACCTGCTTGAAGACACCGTGCTGGTAGCAAACGACATTTCCCCCGCCGACACCGTATTTTTCAAAGAACAGCGCGTTACCGCCTTCGTTACCGATGCCGGCGGCTCCACCAGCCATACCGCCATTCTCGGCCGCAGTCTCAACATTCCTTCCGTTATCGGCCTGCACAACGCCCGCAAACTCATCAGCGAAAACGAATGGGTGGTGGTAGACGGCATCAACGGCATTCTCATCATCAACCCCGATGAAACCGTGCTGGCCGAATACCGCGCACGCGCACGCGAATACCGCGCACGCACCCGCGAACTGAACAAAATCAAAAAAACCGCCGCCACCACCGAAGACGGTGTCAATATCGAACTGCTCGCCAATATCGAATCGGCCGACGACATCAAATCGGTACACAACATGGGTGCCGACGGCGTCGGCCTGTTCCGCAGCGAATTTCTCTATCTCAACCGCGACACCATGCCGTCTGAAGACGAGCAATACGAGGTATACAGCCATTTCGTCAAAAAACTCAAAGGCAAAAGCCTGACCATCCGCACCGTAGATTTGGGCGTAGACAAAAACCCGCGCTGGTTCGGCCAAAACGGCACGCCCAACGGCAGCACCAACCCCGCACTCGGTCTGACCGGCATCCGCCTGTGCTTGGCCGAACCCGTGATGTTCCGCACCCAAATGCGCGCCATCCTCCGCGCCGCCGTGCACGGCCCCGTTAAAATGATGTGGCCGATGATCACCTCTATCACCGAACTCAAACAATGCCTGATTCACCTCGAAACCGCCCAAAGGCAGCTTAGCGAGCGCGACGAACCTTTCGGCGAAATATCGGTCGGCTGCATGATCGAAATCCCTTCTGCGGCACTCACCGTCGGCAGTCTGCTCAAGCACGTCGATTTTATTTCCATCGGCACCAACGACCTGATCCAATACACTTTATCGGTTGACCGCGGCGACGATGCCGTCAGCTACCTTTACCAACCCGCACACCCCGCGGTGCTCAAACTCATCCAGCACGTCATCCGCACCGCCAACCGCATGGGCAAAACCGTGTCGGTGTGCGGCGAAATGGCCGGCGACACCACCTTCACCCGCCTGCTGCTCGGCATGGGCTTACGCCGTTTTTCCATGAACACCAACAACCTGCTGTCGGTAAAAGACATCGTTTTGCACAGCAACACCATGGATTTGGAAAACGAAACCGCCCGCCTGATGCGCAACGAAGACCCTGAAAAAGTCGAAAAACTTCTGAAAAACATGAATAAAGAAGAAGAGCCGGAAAGCCCTGCCAAATAAACGCCAACCGTAACTGCTCAACTGTTTCAAGCTATCCGAAAAATACATAACACAGAGAACATAATAAAAAGAAACGGGTAAATACAAAGTATCTACCCGTTTTCTATATCTAAATAGTTTAAAATATTCTAATTAATCAAAATCTTAAACATAAAAAGCATAATATTAATGCTCAATCGACTTAACCTGCTTTAGTCTTAACTAGGTCAATTAAAGCCTTACCCAACTCATTTAACATATTCAAAATCGGAATATTGCTGGAATCATCGTGGCTGTTTTTCCCAAAATCACGCTCATTGGCAGTAAAGCTAATGCTTCGCACCATGAGAGTAATAACCGCAGTAGGGGGAGCAATCAAAATCAATAGAATATGCCACAAACTACCTGCAGATTCTAAAGCTTCACTAATCTGGTTATCAGCATTACTCACAAAAAGAATTATCTTGCAAACAAAATACATAGAAACCCCTAGGAGTGAAAGGGAAAACACCCCAGCAACGCACATAATCCAAACAAATGTTTTCTTGCGTTGCTCTTCCCTGTTGTTAACCAAACTTTTAAAAGTATCTTCTTTTGGTTTTGGTATAGCATCACCTGCCGATGCTTCTTCTTCCGAAAGATCAGTACCAACTGCAGCAGATATGGTGTTTTCTTCTGTTCTCATAAGTAACCCAAGTTGTTTAAACGAAACTCCATGGCAGCTCCGGAAACATTAAATTTTTTTGCTAACTCGCCAACCGTAAAATTTGACTGGCGTACAAAATAATCAATAGCACTTTCCGGCATCAGCAACTCTGCTGCAAACTGGTTAGCTTCATATTCACGGTAATCAGTTGTATATGAATTAAAATTGGCGGCGTTATCACGGAAAGCCTTACCGTGATTCAAGACAAAATGACCAAGTTCGTGTGCCAAGGTAAAACGCTGGCGAACTAAAGCATCTGTACTACGAACCATGCAGATAGGCTGACCGTTAATTATATCAAAGCTACCTGAAATATCATCTTCCATCGAACCCAAATATCGAGCATAACGAACAACTACCCCCATATTACGAGCAATTTGCTCAACATTAACAGGAATATTAAAACCCCAATATTTGTCCAAAACATCACGTGCAAACTTAGCAGGTCTCATGCTGGACTCCTTAATAACTTAATACTTGTATGCAAAAATTAGGACAATTTAGCTACTTATCAACATAAAGCAATTGAATTAAAAATAAAATTTGAGTTAAGTATGATTAAATTTTTAACATATTTAAACAAACTTCCCGTCTATTATAACCAAATCTAATCCTAGTTTCCTAGTTACCCAAACAAACCGTTAATCCTCATCTTTATGGCGTACCAGCAGCACCGGAATATCCGACTTACGCACTACGCCTTCGGCAACCGACCCCATCAGCAAGTGCATCAAACCCGAAAAGCCGTGCGTTCCCATCGCAATCAAGTCGCAACGCTCTATGCCGGCCTGCTCAATCAGCAGATCGGCAATCTTATCGCCCGCACTTTCCATAATCAGGGCATCATGCTCCACGCTCAGCCCGTCCAGCTCTTGCTTGGCACGCTCCAATACTTTCACCCCCGCTTCTTCCACCGCCTTGCGCACGGCAGCGGCATCGGTGTATCCCGGCGCACCCCAATTGAATTGACCCAAGTCCACCACATGCACAGCCAACACGACTGCACCAAGCTGCTTGGCCAGTTTGCCCGCTTCTTTCAAAGCATACAAAGAAGCCGTACTGTCATCTACGGGGACCATAATACGTTGATACATCGCTAACCTCCTCAGATTGTGGAAAAACGCTGTTGTTTTGCGGCATGAAACCTTTATAACATACAGACCTGCGCCAAGCATTTAAGTTGCGCCGTTTTTGCTTTATTTATTGTTTTGTATCAAATCTGCAAAAGTCTGTTCAAACCTGCTTTCCAAGCGGTTTTTCAAAGCAGGGCAACCTGAAACTTTGCGCCAAAATACAGGGAAGTGCCGGGCCCAGCAGAGCGAGCGCAGACATATCATATAGCCAAGCACACAGCGCAAAAATCCGCAGGCAAATAGGTTTTTATAAAAGTTTCAGGCCGTCTGAATACAACAAAAGCCGTACCGAACATACGTTCAGACGGCCTTTCGGATACTTCTGCCGCAAACATTATTCTTGCGGCACATAACCCTGCACTTGATCGGCACCCTCGCCGAAAAAATAGTTTTCCATCTGCTGCGCCAAATACTCGCGCGCGCGCGGGTCGGCCAAGCTCAAACGGTTTTCATTAATCAACATCGTTTGATGGCGCGTCCAAGCGTCCCACGCTTCTTGCGACACATTTTCAAAAATACGCTTACCCAAAGCATTGGGCAGCGGCGCAAATTTCATA
Organism: Neisseria sp. 74A18; assembly: GCF_001308005.1. Taxonomy (NCBI): domain Bacteria; kingdom Pseudomonadati; phylum Pseudomonadota; class Betaproteobacteria; order Neisseriales; family Neisseriaceae; genus Neisseria; species Neisseria sp. 74A18. The sequence goes on along the minus strand of NZ_LGZA01000012.1, from coordinate 24,430 downwards.
CCGGGGGCTTCCTTGCCCAACTTGATGCAGTGAACCATACGGGTCATATCGGTTTCCTTGATTCCAATGTTTCAGACGGCCCCGATTGTAGCCGAGCCAAATAGGTTTGTATATCGCACCCCGCCCAAACCGTCTGCAACGAAGTTTGAAAAAATTGCGGTAAAATACGCCGACAGTCTCAAACATCCCGAATCCGGCCGCAACACAGCCGCCACCCGGTGTTGAGTATACATACAGAAACCTTTGCCAAACCCTCGAATGTGGATGCAGTTCAAGGCGCAACCGCGCAGCGGGTGCTGCACATCATACAAATAAGCAAACAAGCGGGCGGCACACACGCAGAAATGCGCCGCAGACGAAAGTTCCGCAAAGGTCTCATACAGTAAAGGAACAACCATGACACACTCGCGCCGCACCATTCTCGACTGGTGCGATGAAACCCTGCAAACCGATTTATTCAAAGACTACGCCCCCAACGGCCTGCAAATCGAAGGCCGCAGCGAAATCCGCAAAATCGTTACCGCCGTTACCGCCAGCCGCGCAGCCTGCGACTACGCCGTCAAACAGCAGGCAGACATGCTGCTGGTGCACCACGGCATGTTTTGGAAAAGCGAACCCGCCACCATTACCGGCTGGAAAAAAGACCGCATCGCCACCCTGCTCAAACACGAAATCAATATGGCAGGCTACCATCTGCCGCTCGATGCCCACCCCGAACTGGGCAACAACGCCCGTTTGGCCAAACTTATGGACTGGACGACCGAACGCCGCTTCGGCGAACAAAACCTGTTAAATGCAGGCCGTCTGAACACACCCAAAACACTCAGCGAACTCAGCGCAAAGCTGCATCAGAAACTCGGTCGCAAACCCGTTGCCATAGGCGATGAAACCCGCATCATCGAAAACATCGTTTGGTGCACGGGCGGCGCACAGGGCTTTTTTCAGACGGCCATAGACGAAGGTGCCGACGCCTACATTACCGGAGAAATTTCAGAAGCACAGTTTCATCTGGCCAACGAAACCGGCACCGCGTTCATCAGTGCCGGACACCACGCCACCGAGCGTTACGGCATACAGGCTCTGGGAGAAGCCATAGCCGCAACATTCGGTATCGAAACCGTATTTTTTGACGAACAAAACCCCGCATAAAATCAAAAAATACTCCAAAATTTTTACCTTATTTTAAATAACTCTTTAAGTATCCCCATAAAATCAGGTAGAATTAAAGAGTTTAATGGCTCGGTATTCCCCCTAATTAGGATGACTGAATAATGGAAAATCAAGAAATCAATCAAAGCCGCCGCCGCTTTCTGACGCTGGCGACCGCCGGTGCGGGCGGAGTGGCCGCTTTAGGCGTAGCCACACCGTTTCTTGCCAGCTTTTTCCCATCGGAAAAAGCCAAGGCAGCCGGTGCGCCGGTTGAAGTGGATGTCAGCAAAATCGAAGCCGGTCAGTTGGTTACAGCTGAGTGGCAAGGCAAACCCATTTGGGTGCTGAACCGCACCGAAAAGCAGCAGAAAGATTTGGCCTCACTCAACGGCGCAGTAGCCGACCCCAATTCCGAAGTAGAACAGCAGCCCGAATACTGCAAAAACGAAATGCGCTCCATCAAGCCCAATATTTTCGTTGCCATCGGCATCTGCACGCACTTGGGCTGCTCGCCCACTTTCCGCCCCGACGTTGCTCCGGCCGACTTGGGCGCAGATTGGAAAGGCGGTTTCTTCTGCCCGTGCCACGGTTCCAAATTCGACTTGGCAGGCCGCGTATATAAAGGCGTACCCGCACCTACCAACCTGATTATTCCGCCCTACAAATACCTGAGCGACACCACCATTTTGGTAGGCGACGACAAATAAAGGGACTTATCATGGCAAACCAAACCAATAATGAAAATAAATCATTGTTAGGCTGGGTGGACGCACGTTTCCCTTTGTCTAAAATGATGAAAGAGCACGTAACCGAGTATTACGCGCCCAAAAACTTCAACTTCTGGTATTTCTTCGGCTCGCTGGCCATGCTGGTACTGGTGATTCAAATCGTCAGCGGTATTTTCCTGACCATGAATTACAAGCCCGACGGCAACCTGAATTCATACCACCTGCCCGCCGCCTTTACCGCCGTAGAATACATCATGCGCGACGTATCGGGCGGATGGATTATCCGCTACATGCACTCCACCGGCGCATCCATGTTCTTCGTGGTGGTCTATCTGCACATGTTCCGCGGCCTGATCTACGGCTCATTCAAAAAACCGCGCGAATTGGTGTGGGTATTCGGCTCGTTGATTTTCTTGGCTTTGATGGCCGAAGCATTTATGGGTTATCTGCTGCCTTGGGGTCAAATGTCGTTCTGGGGCGCACAGGTAATTATTAACCTGTTTGCCGCCATTCCCGTTATCGGCCCCGATTTATCCACTTGGATCCGAGGCGACTTCAACGTATCCGACGTTACCTTGAACCGTTTCTTCGCTCTGCACGTTATCGCCGTACCGCTGGTATTGGTCGGCTTGGTAGTTGCCCACCTGATTGCCCTGCACGAAGTAGGTTCCAACAACCCCGACGGCGTAGAAATCAAAAAACTCAAAGACGAAAACGGCATTCCGTTAGACGGTATTCCGTTCCACCCCTACTACACCGTTAAAGATATTCTGGGCGTAGTGGTATTCCTAATCGTATTCTGTGCCATCATGTTCTTCGCACCCGAAGGCGGCGGCTACTTCTTGGAAGCACCGAACTTCGACCCGGCCAACCCGCTGAAAACGCCTGCACATATCGCACCGGTATGGTATTTCACACCGTTTTACGCTATTTTGCGCGCGATTCCTTCGTTCTTCGGCACACAGGTTTGGGGCGTACTCGGCATGGGCGCAGCGGTTGTATTGATTGCCCTGCTGCCGTGGCTTGACCGCTCTCCGGTGAAATCCATCCGCTACCGCGGCCCGATTTTCAAAACCATGTTGGTATTGTTCATCATTTCTTTCATCGGCTTGGGCATTTTGGGTGCTTTAGTGGCTACCGACACCCGCACGATTGTTGCACGTATCCTGTCTATCATTTACTTTGCATTCTTCCTTGGCATGCCGTTCTATACCAAAATGGATAAAGACCGTCCCGTTCCGGAGCGCGTTACCATGGGCACCCCCAAACAAAAACTGATGTTCTTTGTTTATGTGGCGATTGCCGTGGCGGGTTCATACCTGTTTGCAATAATTATTTAATGAGGGCAGTGAAAATGAAAAAAACACTGAAAAACTGGTTTGCTGCCTTATTGCTTGCAGCACCCATCAGTATCGCCGCTGCCGCAGGCGGTGGCGGCCACTACGAAAAGGTAGATATTGATTTGCGCGACCAAGTCAGCTTGCAGCGTGGCGCACAGATTTTTACCAACTACTGTTTGTCTTGCCACTCCGCTACCGGCATGCGCTTCAACCGCCTGCAAGATATCGGTTTGAGCGAAGACGAAATCAAGAAAAACCTGATGTTTACCACCGATAAGGTGGGCGATGTCATGCAGTCTGCCATGAATCCTAAAGATGGCGCGAAATGGTTCGGTGCAGAACCGCCCGACTTGACACTCATCGCCCGCTCCCGTGGTGCGGACTACCTGTATGCCTATATGCGCGGCTTCTATAAAGACCCGACCCGCCCTACCGGCTGGAACAACACCGTGTTTGATAAAGTAGGTATGCCGCATCCGCTTTGGCAACAACAAGGCGTACAGGCCGTCGAGTTGGATGCAAAAGGCCAACCGGTCATGGTAAAAGACGAACACGGCAACATGGTTCCCAAACTTTATTGGGAATCTACCGGTCTGCAAACCCGCCGTTTGGCAAACGGAAAAGTCATTACCAAAGAATATGACGAATATGCCCGCGACTTGGTGAACTATCTGGTTTACATGGGTGAACCTGCCCAGTTGCAACGCAAACGCACGGGTTATATCGTGATGATTTTCTTGCTGGCAGTGATGTTGCCTTTAGCTTACTTCCTGAAAAAAGAATACTGGAAAGACGTTCATTAATCTCTTTTCCGCACATGAAAAGGCAAAACCCATTGGTTTTGCCTTTTTTATTTTTCGCCCGCAATCAAGATTGCCAAGATAAAAAGACCTTTGCAAAACAACCGTCTGCGGCTTGCTGCCTTGCATTAAAAATATATTGATAGACTATGCCCAACATATGTCAAAAAAAACAGAAATATTCCGGTTTATCCACAGCAGATTACCGACAAAAAATTTTTCCAACCGTTTTGTTCGGCACGGCTTGAATAAGCTTTCAGACGGCCTTATATAAAGCACCATTCACATCTTATCTATACAGGATAATCCACATGAGCGAACACAACCCCGTTACAGCAACAGAAGAAGCAGTAGAATCGGTTGAAACCATTGAAACTGAAACCGAGCAAACAGAAGAAGTGCAGGAAAAACCTTCTTACGAAGATTTGGAAGCCAAAATCGCCGAACTTGAAAGCACCCTCAAAGACGAACAGCTGCGCGGTTTGTCCAACGAGCAAAATTTGCGCCGCCGCCATCAGGAAGAGCTGCAAGCCGCACACAAATTTGCAGGTCAGAAATTTGCTTCCGAAATGCTGCCGGTTAAAGATTATCTGGAAATGGCCCTACTCGACCAAAGCGGCAATTTCGACGCCTTGAAAATGGGCGTACAGATGACTTTGAACGAGCTGAACAAAGCATTCGAGCATACCCAAATTACCGAAATCAATCCCCAACCGGGTGAAAAACTCGATCCCCACCACCACCAAGCCATGCAGATGGTGGAAAGCGAACAAGAACCGAATACCATTGTGAGTGTTATGAAAAAAGGCTACCAACTTGCCGACCGCGTGTTGCGCCCCGCCATGGTTACGGTTGCCCAAAATCAAGGCAACGAGAACTGATTATTTACATGGCACATGTTTTCAGACGGCCTGCATCAATACAGGCCGTCTGAAAACATTATCTGTGGATAAGTAAATCAAGCACTTGAATTAAAAATAATTATTTAGCCAAAAAAATTAAACGGCAACACTTGAAAAGTGAAAAATCCGCCTTATTTACGAATCCGACAGGGGAAAGATTCCCCACCAAGTTTAAGTTTCAAACATTATTCTATTTGATCTATTTGAATTGAAAAAATTTCTAAGGAGCAAAACATATGGCAAAAGTAATCGGTATCGACTTAGGTACAACCAACTCATGTTTGGCTATTTCTGAAAACGGCCAAACCAAAGTAATCGAAAACGCCGAAGGCGCACGCACCACCCCGTCTATCATCGCTTACCTCGATGGCGGCGAAATCCTCGTCGGTGCACCGGCCAAACGCCAAGCCGTTACCAACCCGAAAAACACCATTTATGCCGCCAAACGCTTGATCGGCCATAAATTTGAAGACAAAGAAGTGCAAAAAGACATCGATCTGATGCCTTTCGAAATCGTCAAAGCCGCCAACGGCGACGCATGGGTAAAAGCACAAGGCAAAGAATTGTCTCCGCCCCAAGTTTCCGCCGAAGTATTGCGCAAAATGAAACAAGCCGCCGAAGCCTACTTGGGCGAACCGGTAACCGAAGCCGTGATCACCGTACCGGCCTACTTTAACGACAGCCAACGCCAAGCCACCAAAGATGCAGGCCGTATCGCAGGTTTGGACGTTAAACGCATCATCAACGAACCGACTGCCGCAGCCTTGGCTTTCGGTATGGATAAAAACACCACCGGCGACCGCAAAATTGCCGTTTACGACTTGGGCGGCGGTACTTTCGATATTTCCATCATCGAAATCGCCGATGTGGACGGTGAAAAACAATTTGAAGTGTTGGCCACCAACGGCGACACCTTCTTGGGCGGCGAAGACTTCGACCAACGCTTGATCGACTACATCATCGCCGAGTTCAAAAAAGAACAAGGCATTGATCTGAAACAAGACGTAATGGCGCTGCAACGCCTGAAAGAAGCGGCTGAAAAAGCCAAAATCGAATTGTCCAGCGGCCAACAAACCGAAGTTAACCTGCCGTACATCACCATGGATGCCACCGGCCCGAAACACTTGGCAATGAAAATCACCCGCGCCAAATTCGAGAGCTTGGTTGAAGACCTGATCGAACGCTCTATCGAGCCTTGCCGCGTAGCCGTAAAAGATGCCGGCCTGAGCGTGGGCGACATCGACGACGTGATCTTGGTAGGCGGCCAAAGCCGTATGCCGAAAGTACAAGAAGCCGTTAAAGCCTTCTTCGGCAAAGAGCCGCGCAAAGACGTGAACCCCGACGAAGCCGTGGCTTTGGGCGCAGCGATCCAAGGCGAAGTATTGGGCGGCGGCCGCAGCGACGTATTGCTGCTCGACGTAACCCCATTGTCGCTCGGTATCGAAACCATGGGCGGTGTGATGACCAAACTCATCAACAAAAACACCACCATCCCGACCAAAGCGTCGCAAGTGTTTTCGACTGCCGAAGACAACCAAAGCGCAGTAACCATCCACGTGCTGCAAGGCGAACGCGAACGCGCTTCTGCCAACAAATCGCTGGGTAACTTCAACTTGGGCGACATCGCACCTGCGCCGCGCGGCATTCCGCAAATCGAAGTAACCTTCGATATCGATGCCAACGGTATTCTGCACGTGTCTGCCAAAGACAAAGGCACCGGCAAAGAAGCGAAGATTACCATCCAAGGCTCTTCAGGTTTGAGTGAGGAAGAAATCGAGCGCATGGTGAAAGATGCCGAAGCCAATGCCGAAGAGGACAAAAAACTGACCGAACTCGTGGCTTCACGCAACCAAGCCGAAGCTCTGATTCACTCGGTGAAAAAATCATTGGGCGAATACGGCGACAAACTGGATGAGGACGAAAAAGCGAAAATTGAAGATGCTTTGAAAGCCGCCGAAGAAGCCGTTAAAGGCGACGACAAAGCCGACATCGACGCTAAAGCCGAAGCATTGGGCGCAGCCAGCCAAAAACTGGGTGAAATGGTGTATGCCCAAGCGCAAGCCGAAGCCAACGGTGAGGCAGCCGGCCAACAAGCCGACAGCGGTGCCAAAGGCAACGACGATGTAGTAGATGCCGAGTTTGAAGAAGTGAAAGACAAAAAAGACTAAGCCTGATCCAAGCCGTTTTCAGACGGCCTGATCGGAAGCAAAAAGGACGCTGTTTCAGCGTCCTTTTTTGTTACCTGTTTAAACTAAAAAACAAACCAATACTGCTCAATCACCGCCCAAAACGACCTAAAAAAATCAATTGGCCATATTGACCGCAAGCTCCAAACCATACAACAGACAACACACAAAATTGATTTTGCAGAATCGTTCCCCCAGCCTCTTTAATCGCTTATACCATATTCTTTAAGTTAATCAAATCAATGCCGTCTGAAAATTCAGCCGCGTAACCATCTGCCGCAATGCCTCATTTCGCCGCGCTGCATCCCTATCCGGTTATCATTCAGACGGCCTCGTCATATAATATCCATCTTTAACATTCCCAAACACATTACCTCCATCACATGGCTTTTAAACACTGGCTCGCCGCCGCCCGTCCGCGTACCTTGCCGCTGGCCGCTGCATCTGCATTATGCGGCGGTGTGCTTGCTGCTCTAAATCAGCAAAGCAATCCGCCGGTTTTGGTGTTATGTATGATTACCGCCGTCGCCCTGCAAATATTCAGCAACTTCGCCAACGATTACGGCGATGCCTGCAACGGTGCCGACTCATGCCTGCGCAAAGGGCCGAAACGTATGGTCAGCTCAGGAAACATCAGCCGTAATGCCATGAAGCGCGGGTTAACCGTGTCGGCGCTGATCTGCTGCCTGTGCGGTCTTGCTTTGTTGGCAGTCGCCCTACCCTCTATCGGCATGGGCGGGCTGCACAATTGGATGTTGTGGCTGCTGCTAGGTGCGGCGGCCATCACAGCGGCTTTTTCCTATACCGCAGGTAAAAAGCCTTACGGCTATATCGGTTTGGGCGACCTTTCCGTTATGGTGTTTTTCGGCTGGGTGGGCGTATTGGGTAGCGAATGTCTGCAAACAGGCCGTCTGAATGCCTGGTCGTGGCTGCCTGCTACCGCGCTCGGCTTGTGGTGTGCCATGGTGTTGAATCTCAATAATATGCGCGATATCGACAGCGATGCGGCCACAGGCAAAACCACCGTCGCCGTGCGCTTGGGGCTGCGCCTCGCCAAGCTGTATCACACTGCTTTGCTGGCTTCGGCGGGATTGATGTGGTGGTATTGGCTGCCACAATATTTCAACGCGGCGGCAGGCCGTCTGAATGCTTTTTTACTGGCGGCATCATTCATCCACTTGTATTTTCTTAAAAAAGCCCAATCTTGCACGCAGCTCGACAAGCTGCTGCCGCAATGGAGCATCACGATTTTGCTGTGGGTGTTGTTTTTGTGGGCGCATGTTTGACATTTGAAACTTTTGCACCGGCATTCGAACCGCCGGTAATAATTTTCAGCAAAAAGCTTTGATTTGCTGTTAAAATCGATTTTCATTCATTTTTTACACACATTTCTCAAATAGGGAGCAAACGCCATGCAAAACGACGTTTACGATTACACCCAAACCGCCGGCGCGGTACAAAAAAATACCGTGCTGCGCAAAACCTACGGCCTGCTCGGTCTTTCTTTCATCCCTTGTGCTGCGGGCGCATTTTTGAGCAGCCAAATGGGCTTTAACTTATACGCCATGTTCGGCAACCGCTGGATCGCTTTCGGCGTGGTGCTGGCCTTTTTCTACGGCATGTGCGTCCTGATTGAGAAGAACCGTTACAGCAATGTGGGTGCTGCCCTGCTGATGGTGTTCACTTTCGGCATGGGCGTGCTGATCAGCCCGCTGCTGCAATACAGCCTCAGCTTCAGCAACGGTGCGAAAATCGTCGGCCTTGCCGCCGCCATGACCGCCGCCGTGTTCTTTACCATGGCCGCAATGGCCCGCCGCACCAAAGCCGACATGAATTCGCTCGGCCGCTTCTTAGTGGTGGGTGCGGTTGTGTTGATGGTGGGCGTAGTAGCCAATATGTTCCTGCAAATTCCTGCGCTGGGTTTAACCATCTCTGCCGGCTTCGTGATTTTCAGCTCTTTGCTGATCATGTGGAAAATCCGCGCCGTAATCGACGGCGGCGAAACCAGCCACATCAGCGCGGCTTTAACCATCTTTATTTCCCTCTACAACATTTTCAGCAGCCTGCTCAACATTCTGCTGTCGTTGGGTGGTGAAGATTAATTGATACCAATCAAAGCCAAAGGCCGTCTGAAGCATTTCAGACGGCCTTTGGCTTTGACATTCGTTTTATCAGGCTTTATCCTGCCAGCCGTACATTCCATCCTGTTTTCTATCTTTTCGACATGACTACACGCCCAATCCGCCGCGCGGTGTATGCCGGCAGTTTCGACCCGCCCACCAACGGCCATTTATGGATGATCAGCCGCGCCCAAGCCATGTTTGACGAACTGATCATCGCCATCGGCGTCAACCCCGAAAAACGCAGCACCTACACCGTTGAAGAACGCCGCGAAATGTTGGAAGCAATCACGAGCGAATTTCCGAATGTGAAAGTTACCGTGTTCGGCAACCGCTTTTTGGTCGATTACGCCGACAGCATCGGTGCGCGTTTTGTGATCCGCGGCATCCGCACCGCATCCGACTACGAATACGAACGCTCGATGCGCTACATCAACAGCGACCTGCAACCCGACATCACCACCGTGATTCTGATGCCGCCGCGCGAATTTGCCGAAGTGTCGTCCACCATGGTCAAAGGCTTGGTCGGCCCCGAAGGCTGGCGAGACATGGTTCGCCGCTATCTGCCCGAACCTGTGTACCGCAAGATTTTGAAAGACCACGAAAACGGCGATTGATGCGCTCGTTCCCATCCAAACCGAAACGTTGAAGGCCGTCTGAATGATTTTCAGACGGCCTCGACTATTTTGAAACCCTACTTCCCGGCATACTCTGCGAAACCTCTTTAAGCCCACCGCTTTTCACAATCCCTCACTTGCCAAACCGCACAAAACCCCCTAAGGTTACATCGGATAACATATAAACAAAAAAGGCCGTCTGAAACAACGCCGGCCGCCAACGCAAAGGAAAAATAATGTCCCGACAACTTACCCAACAACTTGGGCGCGCGGTAGCCGAAACCATGCTGGCCGGCTTCAACAAACACTACCGCCTCTACCGCGAAGTTACCGCCCGCGCCAAAGAATTGTTTGAACAGCGCAACTGGCGCGGTATTCAAGATTTGGTGGCCGAACGCATCCAAATGTACGACCAGCGCGTGCGCGAAGCGGTAGAATCGCTCAACCGCGAACATGCCGCCACGGCTTTGAACGATGAAGTATGGGCGGCGGCCAAAACCGAATACATCGCCCTGCTGGTCAACCACAAACAGCCCGAGCTGGCCGAAACTTTTTTCAATTCGGTTTCCACCAAACTCTTGGCCAAAGAGTATTACAACAACCAGTTTATCTTTGTTAAACCTTCCACCAGCACCGAATATATCGATTCCGACCCGCCCACTTTCTGCTCGTTTTACCCCAGCAAACAAGGGCTGCGAGGCTGCCTGCGCGATATTCTGCACCACTTCGGCTGGAACGTACCGTTTGCCCATCTCGGCAAAGACATCAGCAACATTCTGCGCTCGGCGCGCAAACACTTCCAAGCCGAATGGCCGCCGCAAGAAATGAACCTGCATGTGCGCGTGCTGCATTCGCCGTTTTACCGCAACAAAGCCGCCTACATTTTCGGGCAGATTATCAACGGCGGCGTGCGCCATCCCTTTGCCTTAGCCGTGCTGCACGACGAATCAGGCCGTCTGAAAGTAGATGCCGCCTTGTTTGAAGCCCAACAGATTGCCGTGCTGTTTTCATTTGCCCGCGCCTATTTCTTGGTGGACATGCCCGTGCCCAGCGGCTACATCCATTTCCTGCGCGACATGCTGCCGATGCGCTCGCAAGGCGACCTCTACACCATGGTCGGCCTGCACAAACAGGGCAAAAACATTTGGTGGCGCGAGTTTGCCCAACACCTCGAATACTCGCACGACAAATTCATTCTCGCGCCCGGCATAAAAGGGCTGGTGATGAGCGTGTTTACCCTGCCCTCGTTTCCCTATGTGTTTAAAGTGATTAAAGACACCTTCGGCCCGAACAAAGATTTCGACCAAGAATACGTGCGCCAAAAATACCTGCTCGTGAAAAAACACGACCGCGTCGGCCGCATGGCGGATACGCTTGAGTTCGCCAACGTCGCCCTGCCCAAATCACGCTGCGACGAAGAGTTTTTAGAAGAAATGCGCACGCTCGCACCGAGCCAGTTTGAAGAAAACGACGATTGGGTGATCATCAAACACGTTTATGTCGAATACCGCTTAAAACCGCTCAACCTGTTTATGCAGAAAGCCAAACCCGCCGACAAAGCCGCCGCCGTGATCGACTACGGCTACGCGCTCAAAGAGCTGGCCTCCGCCAATATCTTCCCCGGCGACATGCTGTATAAAAACTTCGGCATGACCCGTTTCGGCCGCGTGATTTTTTACGACTACGACGAAATCGAATACATGACCGACTGCAATTTCCGCAAAATCCCGCCCGCCCCCAACCCCGAATACGAAATGTCGGGCGAAGTGTGGTACCCCGTCAACAAAGGCGACGTATTCCCCGAAGAATTCGGCCCGTTCCTGCTCGGCGAACCCGATGTACGGCAAGTATTTTTGCAGCACCATAAAGACTTGCTCACCGCCGAATTTTGGCAGGCTAAAAAAGACCACCTCCAACAAGGCCAATACGACGACTTCTTCCCCTACCCCCAATCGGTGCGCTTTACACCTGAAAAAACCGCCGCAGGGCTGGTTGATGATGCCGATGCCTAAGCCTTCCTAAAAATAGGCAAAGGCCGAGACCTTTGCAAAACCCTACGCCAACAAACAGCCGGAACATGCTTCATCATGTTCCGGCTGTTTTTGCGTAAAAAGTAGACAAGCCACCCCTAAAGTCCCCTTAAAGTGCCTCATTATGAGGCACTGCCTGAGACCTTTGCAAAACCCTCATCTGCGGCGCATTTCTGCGTTGTGCGCTGCTCGCTCGTTTGCCTATCTATATGATATGTCTGCACTCGCTGTGCTGCTACGCCTTGAACTGCATCCACATCTGAGGGTTTTACAAAGGTCTCAGGCCGTCTGAAAACATAGCTTTCAGACGGCCTCGATATACTTTAAATATCTACGCCCAAGCAAACTCTCTTTTTTTCCACCTTATTTACAGCAAATCATTCAACACAATCCCGCCGCCCTCACTCCGCCGTAAAGGCCGTCTGAAAAACATCGCCGTTGATGTGGATATCCGCCAAATAATCATGGCGGTTTTGCACGCACACGGGCAGGCGGATTTGGTTTGCCGCCCATGTGCCGTCGGCTTGGCGAACCAGTTTGTAGCGGTTAAAACCCATATCCATGCCGCTCATCGAAAAGCTCACAAACACTTCCTGAACCTGCGGCGGCACGTTGTTCACGCGGATATCAAACGGCTGCTTGGCATGCACCCGGTCGCTGAATTTGACAACGGCACTGTTCGGCAGCGTACAGCCTGCATGCACATTACAGGCAGCCTGCGGGATAGCCGTAACATCCGGCTGTTTGCTCTGCCACCACAGCAAAGCCACCACTTTCACCGCTGCAAATGCGAGCAGCAAAACGGCAATGGTTATTTTTTGACGACGGGTTAAACTGGACATTTTCAGACAGCCTCAAGCCCATTCGGTTTCTTTATCAATCAATACGGCATGTGCGCCGCGCTCAAGCCATTGTCGGCCGCATTGCTTCACACGCTCTTCATCTGCCAGCACCACCAGCGGTATACCCACTCCGTCGGCCAGCACCGCCGACAATGCGGCGGCAGAATCATCATTCTGCACGCGCCACACCACTACATCGGCATCCTGAACCAACGGCCATTGCTGCGGCTGCGAAATCACCACCCAAACGCTGTCGGCCTGCGGCATCTTACCTCGGCGACGCAGAGTTTCTTCATCAATCAACACATGTTTGTGCTGCGGCTCGGCCAATTCAAACGGCACAACACGGTATTCGCCCATACTGTTTTCGCCGTAAAAACCTGTTTTCAGACGGCCTTTTAAAGCGGTAGGTACGGCCAATGCCGCCAGCAACGGGCCGTTGGCGGGCAGCATGGGCGATACGTCGAAATCTCCCGCACGCTGCCACGACCACGCCTGCCCTTCGCGCGATTCAGGCTTACCCGACCATTCGTCGGCCTCTACGCGGAAAAAACGTAAATGCACCCGCGCGTGTTCGTAATCGTGGATTTTGGTCAGCCACGGGCGGGCTCGCCGGATACGGATGCCCAACTCTTCTTCAAACTCGCGCTGCAAGGCATGAAATTCGGTTTCGCCCGCCTCTACCTTACCGCCGGCAAACTCCCAATAGCCGGCATAAGGCTTGCCTTCGGGTCGGGAACTCAACAAATAACGTCCTTGCCGGTCGAGCACCACACCGGCAACCACTTGTACCAAAGGTCGGGGCGAATCCATGTATCAACTACCATAAAATTAAAACGTAAGGCGCAATATACCGAAACCTCAGCCGCGCGTCATCCGTTTGCCGGTTTCCGCTCCGAAGGAGGCCGCCTGAAACAAGACCCGAAAACTTCGCCGGAATGTTATCTCTACGGCTTAACTTTTACTACGGCGGTGATGTTTTGTATTAAAAAATAGGGGCTGTACCAGATAAGCAGTCATAATAAGCTGCTTATCCGGTACAACCCCTTCAGTAAAGTTCGTGTGCTTATTTTTGCAACTTGCCTATACGTTTACAAATAAGGCGTTATGGCTTGTTTCAAAACAGCCGTATCCGTAATCTCGGTGATGTTGGCTTCTCCTAAACGGTTCAAAGCGATGAAACGCATCACCCCGCTGCTGACTTTTTTATCGTGCTGCATGTGGGCAATCCATTTTTCAAAAGCAAATTTAGGCGGTGTGGTAGGAAGATTGGCTTTTTGGATTAGGCTTATCATGCGGTCAGTATCATTTGCGTTCAGACGGCCTAATGCTTCTGAAAGGCGGCAGGCCAAAACCATGCCGGCTGCTACTGCTTCTCCGTGCAGCCATACGCCGTAACCCATTTCAGCTTCAATCGCATGGCCGAACGTATGGCCTAAATTCAGCCATGCACGAATGCCTTGTTCGGTTTCGTCTTGTGCAACGATGTCGGCTTTCATTTTGCAGCAATGATAAACCGCATCGGCAAGTAAAGCCTTGTTTTGCTGCATCAGTTCGCTTATGTTGTGCTCAAGCCATGACAGGAAAGCGCTGTCGCCGAGTGCGCCGTATTTAATCACTTCGGCCATGCCGGCGGAAAGTTCGCGCGCGGGCAGAGTGGATAAGGTGTTTAAATCGGCGAGCACTGCTTGGGGTTGGTAAAACGCACCTATCATGTTTTTGCCGAGAGGGTGGTTGATGGCTGTTTTCCCGCCCACCGATGAATCGACTTGGCTGAGCAGGGTGGTGGGTATCTGAATAAACGGAGCGCCCCGTTGGTAGGTTGCGGCCGCGAATCCGACAATATCGCCGATAACGCCGCCGCCCAGTGCGATCAGTGTGGTTTTGCGCTCGGCACGGTTTTCCATCAGTCCGTCAAAAATCAGATTGAGGGTTTCCCAATTTTTATACTGTTCGCCGTCAGGCAATATAATATTGAAACAGTCGATACCTTCTGACGCTAAGGCCGTCTGAAGGGTATTCAAATACAAAGGGGCAATGGTTTCATTGGTAATGATGGCTGCTTTTTTGGTGAGATAAGGCTTCAGAATAGATCCTGCTTGAGAGAGCAGATTTTCGCCGATGAATATGGGATATTGGTGGGATGGAGCAGCTACATTGAGTGTACGCATATTGATGATTCGCTGTAAAAGTGATTAAGGTTAGGCCGTCTGAAAACTGTTGGATAAATGTTTTCAGACGGCCTCTTTATTATGGCCATGCCCGGCTTATTGGTTGGAGATTGGCTGAAAACAAACCGCATAATTTTGGGTATTACATGAAGGGGGTTTATGAGTTTTTATTTTGCCGCTGTTTCAATAGTGTTAAAAGATGTTCGGCAGTTTTATAACAGCTCGGGCGGTTGGCTTCGATAATAATGTGGGCAGTTTCTCGATAAATCTTATCCCGAATACCGTATAGTTCTTGAAGTTTGGCTAAAGGATTTTCTACTCGAAGCAAAGGCCGGTTATTGTCATATCTGGTACGCTCGAGCAATACCTCGGGAGTGGCGTGTAAATATACTACTGTGCCGCGTGTGCGAAGGTAATGTTGGTTGTCTTTGCGAAGCACTGCCCCGCCGCCGGTAGCCAACACGATGTTATTCATGGCGGTTAGCTCGTCTATTACGGCAGTTTCTCTGTCGCGAAAGCCTTGCTCCCCTTCTAATTCGAAAATAGTAGGAATCGACACGCCCGTGCGCCTGCAAATTTCTTGATCGCTATCATAGAAAGAACGGCCTAAAACTTGGGCGATATGTTTGCCCATAGTGGTTTTGCCTGCGCCCATTAAGCCGATTAAAAATAAATTGCCTGCTATGTTTTCCATAGCAGGCATTGTAAACGAAAATATACATATTAGGTGTTTATTTGCGTTTGTGCGGTTTCAGACGGCCTTAGTAGCGTAAGTTGCTGCCTACGTTGTCCATAATTCGCGGAGTGATGAAAATCAACAACTCACGGCGTTTTTCGCTGCGGGTGCGTGATTTAAACAGGTTGCCCACAACGGGAATATCGCCCAGCAAGGGTACTTTAGCTACAGTATTACCGTTTTCTTCTTCGTAAATACCGCCGACAATCAAAGTGCCGCCATCTTCAACCATTGCTTGGGTTTGAAGCTGTTTGGTGCTGATACACTTGGTTGTTACACCGCCGGAAATACAGTCGGACGGGCTGTCTTTATTGATTTTAACCGTCATGATTACCTGCCCGTCGGGGGTGATATTGGGCGTAACGGTTAAACCCAACACCGCTTTTTTGAAGGTAATGGAAGTAGCACCGCTTGAAGTTGCCTCTTCATAGGGGATTTCAGAGCCCGACTCAATCGTGGCTTCTTTACGGTCTTGCGTTAAAACGCGCGGGTTGGAAATAATTTTGCCCCTACCCTGTTCCTGCATTGCAGCCAACTCTAAACCTAATGCGCCTGAAGAAAGTGCACGAACCAGTGCAATACTTGAGGTGGCAGCTGAAACCGGTAAACTGATGTTGGGAGAGAACTCTAAAGGTTTAGTCGTAGGGACGGTATTTGCACCGCTCAAAATATTGTTGGTTATTGTACGGTTGTTATCTACTTTAGTGCTGTGGTTGCTTAGTGCATTGTTAAGGTTGGAACCCCAAGTGTTACGGCCTTTGACGGCGTTGTAACCGAATTTTACACCGATGTTGCGCGAGAAAGAGTCTTCTGCTTCCACAATGCGCGCTTCTACCATAACCTGACGTGTCGGTACGTCTAATTCTTCAATCAGTTTTTGGAACTTATGAATAACGTGGCGGTTATCGGTAATGATTAGGGTATTGGTAGCTGGGTCGATCAGCGCGCTGCCTCTTCCGCTCAGCAGACTGTTGCGGTCGCTATTATTGCCGCTTTCGTCAAGACGCAGAATTTTACGGAATTCTTCTACGTTTTTGTATTTCAATTGGAAAGTTTGAGACAACAGCGGACCCAAATCATCAATTTCTTTCTGGGCTTGTAAGGTTGCTTTATCTTTAGCCAATAATTCTTCACGTGGGGCAACGTTGATGATGTTGCCTTGACGGCGCATGTCCAAATTACGGGCTTGCATCACTAAATCAAGTGCCTGATCCCAAGGCACATCTTTGAGCGATAAAGTCATTTTGCCATTCACAGTATCGCTGGCAACGATATTCATGCCTGATTCTTTAGCCAAAATCTGGAGAATGGTTCGCACTTCCACATCTTGGAAATCCAAAGAAATTTTTCGTCCATTAAACGATTTATTTGGCGTATTGGCTAAGCCTTGGGCAGCAATATTGGCTTTTTGGCTGATTTCGAAACTGTAACGGCCATGTGCTCCTTGGGTGCGTACGTCCCAGCTGCCTTGATTACGGATGATGAGTTGGGTGTTGTTACCAATGCGTTTGATGGTTACGTTGCGTACCGGGGTGTTGAAATCGGCAACATCCAAACTACGCTGTGCCTGTGTCGGCAATGGGTAGTTTTTCAACGTAATGATGATTCTGTCGCTTTGTTTCTTAATTTCAGGTTCGCCGCTGAAAGAAGAAGCATTCAACTCTACGATACCGGAGTTGCGGGTACCTTTACGGAAATCAATGTTGGCTGAAGCCGCAATCTGTTCTTGGCGAGCAGGTGTAGCAACGGGAGCCGGCATTGGTGCTGCGTTTCTTTGCAAAGGCGCGGTATTGCTGGTTTTATTATTAGCTTCGCTGATGTATACCCAAACTTCGTTGCCTTTGATTTCGGTGTTGTATTGGCTGGCCTTATTCAGCCCCAAAAGGATACGGGCACGGTCGTCATTTTGTGCCGCTGTAATTTGGTTTAACAGCGGATCGGCGTACTCCAAAACAGGTTGGGGTAATTGGATAGACGTGCCGCTGAAGTCAAGTGCAATGCGGGCAGGCGTAGTGGTTACAAAACCGCGGGGAGATGTAACTTCTTTATCAAATTTGATTTTGATAATTTTCTGATTGTCAGGCAAAGAAGATACGTTGATATCGGTAATGTTGCCCGAATATGCCGTCTGAACGGCGAAGCCGAGAGTAATGGCTGAAAGAATCTTTGTAATGTTGCGTGAGTTCATAAGTAATGCCCCTTTAATTGTTGTTTTGAGCTGCATCGCTGCCGTTGTCTGAGCCGCTCAATGGTAGTTCTGCTTTACGGTATGCCCAATTTCCATAACTGTCTTCAACCAGTTCGGTAATCAAAATCTTGTCTGCCGTGATCGATTGGATGCGACCGTGATTTTGCCCGATATAGTTGCCAGGAAGGACAGTGTAAACATGGCCATTGGCTTCAACATAGCCTGAAGTTTGTTTTCCTTTAGTCAGGCTGCCCACATATTTCAGATTTTCAAGGCTGTAGCTTTCGAGAACTTCTTTTGCCCGGTTATTATTGGGTGCGTTTGCACCTTGCTGCATGGCAACCAGCCTTTTGCTGTCGAAGGCATGAAGTCCGCTAAAATTCGGAGCAGTATAGTTTTTTGCTTGGATAGCGGCAGGTGCTTCAAAAGGAATGATTTTTGATTTGGCCTGTTGGCGGGTATCTCGCATCCATTTGGTTAGATCGTCGTGTGAAGATGTGCAGGCCGAAACAGCCAATATGCCTGCGAGTAGTAGTGTTTTTTTCATAATGTTTCTCTCAGGGGTTATTGGGAAGCCTGCGCTTCACTTGCAGCTTTCGCTGCTTCCAATTCAGCAGCCACTTCCTCTGCAGGGCGGGCTTTATAGGTATTGGCAGTTGCACTTAGCGTCAGAAGATTGCTTTTTTCATCTTTGCTGCTGCCTATTTTCAATGATTCCAAAGTAATAATGCGCGAGAGCTTGCCTACGTCGCGTGCAAATTGGCTGATTTGGCTGTATTTGCCCGTAATGGCTATTTCATAAGGCAATGCTTGGATGGGGCCGTCGTTTACAGGTGTTTGAGGAACAACGCTGTCCATGCGCAAACCATTGGTTGCTCCGGCTTGATGCAGTTCTTGAATGAGATTCGGAATTTCTGCATCGGTAGGAAGCTGTTTGAGCAAAACATTAAATGACGAACGGATGGCTGCCAATTCTTCTTTCAAATTATCAAGGTTGGCGGCTTCAATGCTTTTTTGTGTGTAGGTTTCTTTTAACTCGGTTTCTTTCTGAACCGCGCCGTCCAATGTTTCCAACTGGTTGCTGAACAGTGCTAAATAGCCGGCTGCCAGAACGCTAACCACCACCAAAGATGCCAATACCAGCTTGGCCGGCATGCTTAATAAGTGCAGGTTTTTGGTATCAATATTTTTTAGTGTTTTTGCTGCCATGTTATTTTCCCTGTTGGTCGGAAACCGTACCGCTTGTGCCCGGAGCAGCGGCTGAAACGTCCGGTAATGTGTAATAAGATTGGTTTAACAGCACTTTAAGTGTAAATTCTTGTGCATTATCTACCTTTTTGATGTTTACCAATTCGGGTTGCATAAAAATGCCTGTACTGGGAATTGATCTCATAAACATGGCAATTTTGTTATCGCTGGTCGCTTTGCCGCTGATGTTGTATGAGGTCGGGCTTTCGGCTGTAATTGCAGTCAGATAAGTACCTTCCGGAATCAGCACATTTAAGGTATCGATAATTTGTGCGGCTTGGAACCGTTTTTCCTGTAACTCTTCAACTTTTTGTTTTCGAGCCAAAAACTCTTCTTTCTCTTTCTTTAATTTATTGATTTCAAGAAGATTTTCATCAAGCTTGGTAATTTCTTGAGAAAGAAAGCCGTTGCGTTCTTCTTGATTGCTGATGGCTCGGTTGATGCCGAAATAGGTCAGCGCAGAAAGGCCGATACCTGTTAACAAGGCAAGCAACATGAGCGATTTAAAGTTTTGTTTTTGCTTCTGCTGAATTTCTTCACGGTAGGGAAGAAGGTTGATTCTGGTTAGTTGAATCATATTAAAGCCCCCTTAATGCCAAGCCGAAGGCAAGAGTTAATGTTGATGCGTCTATTTGTAATTGGGAAATGTCGACTTTACTGCTGTTGGCTGCATATAAAATCGGGTGGATGCATTCGGTTGCCGTATTCGTGTGCGAGAAAATGGTTTCCGCCAATCCGGGTTGTTGTGCCGCCGTGCCGGTAAGCAGGATATGTTTGACGTTCGAATATTGGTCGCCGGGTTGGGTAGTGTAGTAAAACTGGAGCACACGTTGGATTTCTTGCGCAACCTGTATGTTGAAGCGGTCGGCTACTGCGGATTGGTAGTCGGAAGGCTTGGTGGCGGCATTCATCATTTGCGCAGCTTTTTCTTCGGTAACCTGATAGGTACGTTGGATGAGTTGGTTAAGCTGTTCGGTGCTGACAGTGGTTTCCTGCTTGTAGAGAATCTGGCCATTTTGGGTAATAACGGCATACATTTGAGTGGCATGAATGCCGAATATGGCGATTTTTTCATGCTCCAATTCGGGTGCATGTTGGTTGATCCAAAAAGAAAAAGCATTGTTTTGTGCGAATAAATCAATATCCAATGCAGATAAAGGCATGTCGGCATTGTTAAACGCTTCGATACGCGGTTCTACGTCGTCTTTTTTTGCGGCAGTAAGCAGTACACGGGTGCCGGCCGGAACCACGGATGTACCTATCGTGTGGTAATCGAAGTTCATTTCTTCGATCGGAGCGATTTGTGAAACTTCAAACTCTGCAAAACCGTCCAAGTCTAAGTCCGAATCTTTTTCGTTGTAGACAACGGTTTCAATCGTAACCAGGCTTTGAGGCAGTGCTGCGATGAAGTTTTTGGAAGAGCTGTTGAGCTGCGTATAAGAATGTTGCAGATATGTAACAAGCTGATCGTAATCTTGAATTTTGTTGCCTTTGATAATATTTTTAGGCAGTTTGGTAATAACGTATTTTTCCAACTGAATTTGGTTTAAACTACGGCCTGACAACTGGACCATCTTAATGGCATGTTGGCCGATATCGATACCGACAGCGGAACGGTGGGCAAGGTTGGATGACGTTTTACTATTTGTATTGTTTTGCTTTTTTGTTAATCGCATAATGTAACGCCTTGTGTTTTTGAGAAGAGTAACAGTTTTTATCCGTAACGGATTTCTTCATGGTTTACACAAAAAATAACCGTGTGTTGATGAAATCTTTAGCTATTTTACTTTATTTAATGCTTTTAATGGCAACTTTATTAATTAGTCATGATTAAAAAAATTATAACGACCTGTATTGGTTTGGTTTTAGGTTTATTACTCTTTGTGGTAGGTTTGGTTGCAATTGCCATTCTGATTACATATCCGAAACTGCCCTCTTTAGAAGCGGTTCAGCACTACCAGCCGAAAATGCCGCTGACGGTTTATTCTTCAGACGGCGAAGTTATCGGCATGTATGGAGAGGAGCGGCGGTCTTTTACCAAAATCGGTGATTTCCCCCAAATATTGAAAGATGCCGTTTTGGCGGCGGAAGACAAGCGGTTTTATGACCATTGGGGCGTAGACGTTATCGGCGTGATGCGTGCGGCGATCGGAAACATGACCGGCGGAGTGCAATCGGGTGCGAGTACGATTACACAGCAGGTGGCGCGTAATTTCTATTTGAGTAACGAGCGTACATTTACCCGTAAATTCAATGAGGCACTTTTGGCTTACAAAATCGAAAAGTCTTTAACTAAAGACCAGATTTTGGAGCTGTATTTCAATCAGATTTATCTTGGCCAGCGCGCTTACGGCTTTGCGGCGGCATCTAAAATTTATTTTAATAAAGATGTGAAAGATTTGACGCTTGCCGAAGCAACGATTCTGGCAGGATTGCCGAAAGCGCCTTCGACATTCAATCCGATTGTGAATCCTGAACGTGCCAAGTTGCGTCAGAAATATATTTTGAACAATATGGTTGAAGAGAAGATGATTACGCCGCAGGATCGTGAAAAAGCGTTGGCGGAAAATCTGCACTTCGAACGCCATGTTCAGAAAATAGACCAAAGTGCTTTGTATGTTGCCGAAATGGTGCGCCAAGAGTTGTATGAAAAATACGGCGAAGAAGCTTACACGCAAGGTTTTAAGGTTTATACCACGGTAAGTACGGCTCATCAGCGTGTAGCCACCGAAGCTTTGCGTAAAGCATTGAGAGGCTTCGACCAAGGCAGCAGCTACCGCGGTGCAGAGCATTATCTTGATTTAAGCCAGACCGATAATGTGGAAGAAACGGTTGGACAATATCTTTCAACACTTTATACGGTAGACGGTATGATGCCGGCGGTTGTGTTGAATACGTCTAAAAAAGGCGTGGAAATTCAGTTGGCCAGCGGTAACCGCACCACTTTGAGCAATGCCGAGCTGGGTTTCGCGGCAAGAGCGGTAAACAATAAAAAAATGGAAGACGCGCAAATCCGCCGCGGTGCCGTTATCCGTGTGAAGAAAAACGGCAAGCGTTGGTCGGTGGCACAACAGCCGCTGCTTCAAGGTGCGTTGGTGGCGTTGGATGCGAGAACCGGTGCGGTGCGTGCCTTGGTGGGCGGTTACGATTTCCACAGTAAAACCTTTAACCGCGCTACGCAGGCTTTGCGCCAACCGGGTTCTTCGTTTAAGCCGTTTGTGTATTCCGCCGGCTTGTCGAAGGGCATGACGATGGCTACCCCGTTGAACGATGCGCCGATTTCGCTGCCCGGGCAAGGGCGTAACGGTGCGGCTTGGAATCCTAAAAATTCAGACGGCCGCTATGCAGGCTTTATCAGCATGCGTCAGGCTTTGACTGCTTCGAAAAATATGGTGTCGATCCGTATTCTGATGTCTATCAAAGTGGATTATGCGCAAGAATATATCCAGCGTTTCGGCTTTAAGCCGTCTGAAATTCCTGCCGGTCTGTCGATGGCCTTGGGTACGGGCGAAACCACGCCGATGAAAATGGCCGAGGGCTATACGGTTTTTGCCAACGGCGGTTATAAAGTTTCTTCTTATGTGATCGACCGTATTTATGACGGCCAAGGTCGTTTGCGTGCGCAAATGCAGCCTTTAGTTGCAGGCGAGAATGCACCGCAGGCGATCGATCCGCGTAATGCGTTTATTATGTATAAGATGATGCAGGACGTGGTGCGCTACGGTACGGCAACCCGTGCCAAAGCCTTGGGCCGCTCTGATATCGCAGGTAAAACGGGTACGACCAACGACAACAAAGATGCATGGTTTGTGGGCTTCAATCCCGACATCGTAACGGCGGTTTATATCGGTTACGACAAGCCGCGCAGCATGGGCCGTGCAGGTTACGGCGGAACGATTGCTTTGCCGGTTTGGGTGGAATACATGCGTTTTGCGCTGAAAGGCGTGCCGGTAAAAGGCATGAAAGCACCCGAAGGCATGGTAACCAAAGGCAACGATTATTTCTTGAAAGAGCAGCAGACAACCAACCCCGATTTGCCGCTGGATAACCGTTCAAGCCGTCCGGTGCGCAATGAAGAGCGCGATCCGGAAATCGGGCAGGCTGCGAAACCCGCCGCACAAAAAGCCCAACCTTCCGACTACGCACCGATCGAGCAAGTGTTAGAACCGCTCAACGGCCGTAATGACAGAGGCGGCAATTCGGGCGGCGGAAACGGCGGTCAGGCTCAGCCTGAACCTTTGGCACCAGCGGGTCAATCGTCGAAGCAGTTGGATTCTCTGTTCTGATTCTGTCGAATATGGGATGATTGAGAGTTAAATATTTGATAAGTATGTTAAATAAGGCCGTCTGAAAAATTTTTCAGACGGCCTTTCATGTTGGTTTAGAGTTTCTTGAATTCCCATACCGTACCGTTTGAATGGAAGCTCAAATAATACTGTTTGCCCACCGCTTCGATAGTGGCGGTGTGCCAAAAGCGTTTTTGGTTTTTTTCCAGCAAAACAAAAGAAACATAATAAGGTTCGGTAACGGCTGCGTCCACCGAGCGGGCTTTTTCCGCCCATTTGGCGGCAATGGTTGCAGCGTCTGCAAAACGCACCATAGAGAGCGGGGTAAGATTGGCTGCTACATTCGTTTCGGACGTGAGGCGTAAAGTGTCTGTGTAGCGCCATTTGCCGTGTTCGTAGAGATAGTGATCGATTTGCCCGGGTTTGTGCGGGTTTTGTATGTTCAACTCGATGCGGGGGCGGACACCGCTGAAAAAGTCGATATTTTCAAAGAAAATCAGGCTTTTTCCACGGAATTGGGGAAGGTTTTTCAACGCTGTTTCGGCAGCTTGCAGCGCTTCGGCGTTTTCCAAAAAATTACCTTGGGCAACGACGGCTTCAACTTCGGCAGATGCGGCGGCGGTTTGGGCGCGGGCATTGCTGAAATCGCAGGCATTTAACATAAATGCGCTCAGGCATGCGCATAAAATCAATAATTTGGAAGATTGGTGCATATTGGATTGGCATTGGAAAACGGTTGCCCAACATAACATTGCAGGTTTAAAAAGACAAGCTGCTGCGGCATGAAAGCCTGAGACCTTTGCAAAACCCTCAAAAATCCTCTAAATTCCCACTCACATCAAACTCCGAGAATTTAGAGGATTTTGTTCATGAGCAGCTTTTTACACACCGACGCCCTCAACCATATCGAAAAACATCTCGACCGCTTCCCCCTCATCAAACTCGACCGTATTCTTGACTGGACACCCATCGAACAATACCTCGCCGGCCGCAAAACCCGCTACGTGCGCGACAACGGCGGCCGTCCCGCCTATCCTTTGCTCTCCATGTTCAAAGCCGTCCTGCTCGGCCAATGGCACAGCCTCTC